>VGNW01000197.1 GCA_016865955.1 Chloroflexota bacterium
TTTCACTCTTGTGCGTCGTTGTCCCCACTCAAAACAGGATATATACTAGCCATATCAAAAATAAGGAATTGAACGCATGGGTCCGCTGGAAGGAATTAAGGTTGTAGATTTATCGCGCAACAGCCCGGGCAGGTACACCACGATGATTATGGCGGATTTCGGCGCCGAGGTCGTCACGGTGGAGACACCCCGCACCACGGGCACGCAGTCGTTCATGTTCACCGACGATACCTGGTTCCGCTACGTGGGCATGAACTGCAATAAGAAGAGCGTGGCGGTCAATCTCAAGCAAGATAAGGGCAAGGAGATAGTGTATCGATTGATCGATAAGGCGGATGTTTTCATCGAGGGGTTCCGCCCCGGGGCGGCGGCGCGCCTGGGCATGGGCTACGAGACTCTGAGACAGCGCAACCCCAGGCTCATCTACTGCGCCATCACCGGATACGGACAGGACAGCCCCTATGTGAACCGCGGGGCGCACGATATCAATGTGGTCGCACTGACCGGCATTCTGGGAGCCACCGGCTCCAAGGACAGACCTCCCATTCATATTATCTCGCCTCAGATAGCGGACATGGCGGGAGGCAACATCCAGGCGATAAGCTCGATACTGGCGGCGCTGTACGCCAGGGAGAAGACGGGGAAGGGTCAGTTCATCGACATCTCCATCACCGACGGCATGTTCTTTATGAACTGGGTGATGAACCTGCGCTATCTCATCAACGGCTTCATCGCGGAGCGCAGCGAGCTGCCCACGGGCAGCGACCAGGCGTGGCTGAATGTGTACAAGACGAAAGACGGCAGCTATATCGCGCTGTCCTGCCTGGAGCCGCATGCGTGGGCTAATCTGTGCAAGCTGGTGGGCAGGGAGGACTTCGTGCCGCACCATTTCTCGGAGATGGCAAAGCAGAAGGAGATATACGATACGTTCTGCAACATTTTCGCCGCTAAAGGCAGGGCAGAGTGGCTGAAGCTGTTCGACGAAGCCGATGTGGCGGGGGCGCCGGTGAACACGGTGAAGGAGACGCTGGCAGACCCTCATGTGGTATATAAGGGGCTGGTGGTGGAGGTGGACCACCCCAAGCTGGGCAAGGTGAAGCTGCTGAAGAGCCCGTTCCGGTTCTCCGACACGCCGGTAAAGCCGAGGCAGAGACCACCGCTCTACGGAGAGAACACGGAGGAGATCCTGAAGAGCGTGATGGGCTTAAAGAAGAAGGATATCGCCGCATTGCGCAAGGAAGGCATCATCGAATAACAGCGTAGGGCGGGTTTCCAAACCCGCCCCTACTCGCCCATAATCTGCAGCACGATGTCGCGGGAGCGGGGGCGGTTGTCGAAGTCGGCGAGTATTATCTGCTGCCAGGTGCCCAGCGTCAGCCTCTTATTCACGAAGGGCACTACCAGAGAGGGACCGAGCAGCGAGGAACGCACATGGGAGAACCCGTTGCCGTCGCCCCAGGCGGCATCGTGACGGTATGGGATATCTTTTGGCACCAGCCGTTCCCACATGCTTTGGAAATCGCTGAGCACGCCGCGCTCGAACTCTATGGTGGTCAGCGCAGCGGTCGAACCCGCCACAAATATGGTCACTGTGCCGTCGTTGACTTTCGATTCATCGATTTTGCGTGCCACCTGGTCGGTGATATCGATAAGGTCGCAGTTGCCCCTCGTTTGAACCCTGATGTGCGCATTGGTAACCATCTCGTCCTCCCTGTCGCAGAAAGCTCAACGGAATTATAACAAATTACAAGCTCCAAATCCCAAATCACAATATATCGGGCGCGGCGACCGCACCCCTACAGTTTTCACTTTGCAATTCCATCCTGATATAATTGTGTCGTTATCGTTCGGGGCAGAGGATGGCAATGGACTTCTTTGACACGGTTCGGAAAAGGCGCAGCATCCGTCACTACAGCGACGAGCCTGTGGCGCAGGACGATATCCTGACCATGCTCGAGGCGGCGATACTGGCGCCCAGCGCCACCAACGAGCAGCCCTGGCGCTTCATCGTGATTCGGGATAAGGGCCTCAGAGAAGGCATGCGCCATGTGATAAACACCGTAGTCGAGACTGTGATAGCCTCGGCAGGCAACGAGTTGCGGCAAAAGCGTCTGGCGGACATGAAACTCTATAGCACTCATTTCGCCACTGCCCCGGCAGCCATCGCTGTGCTGGCGAGACCCTGGGTCGGAGGAGGCTATGCCCCTCCCGCCAGCTCGGCGCCCCGCGACCTGGCCCTGCTCAGCGTGGCTATGGCAGTAGCGCACCTGCAACTGGCAGCCACGGCGCTGGGCTACAATAGCTGCTTCGCCAGCGGGCCTGCCGAGTTCGCCCGTGAGGAGCTTGAAGCCATATTGGGCGTGGAGCAGCCCTGGTTCCTGGTGGGCATGATATCGCTGGGCAGGGCGGCAAAGCCGCCCCGGGAGAGGCCGGCGAGAAAGCCGGTAGCGGAGGTGAGCAGGTTCATCGGATAGGGATGGTTTCGGGTTGTTGGTGATTGGTTATTGGAATTTGGAACTTGGAATTTGTGATTTCACATCCGGATCGGAAAATAGGCAATGAAAATACTCGGTATTGAAACGTCCTGCGATGAGACGGCTGCCGCGGTGGTCGAGGACGGCACAAAGATTCAAGCCAACGTTATCTCGTCGCAGGTAGAGATACACCGCCGCTACGGCGGCATAGTGCCCGAGGTAGCGTCGCGCCAGCACATGCTGTCCATAGTGCCCATCGTAGAACAGGCGCTGTCCGCTGCCGGGGTGAAGCCCAAAGACCTGTCCGCCATTGCAGTCACCCACGGGCCGGGGCTGGCGGGCTCGCTGCTGGTGGGGGTGAATTTAGCCAAGGCGCTGGCGCTGTCCTGGAATTTGCCCCTCATCGGGGTCAACCATCTCGAGGCGCATATCTACGCCAACTGGCTGGGCGAGGACATCCCTGCCTTCCCGGTGGTATCGCTCATAGTCTCCGGAGGGCACACCGAGCTCGTCCTGCTCAAAAATCACGGGGAGATGGTTAGGCTGGGCAGGACGCGCGATGACGCCGCAGGGGAGGCATTCGATAAGGTGGCGCGGGCGCTGGGGCTGGGCTATCCCGGCGGGCCAGCCATCGAGCGCGCCTGTAAAGGGATAACGCCCACCCATCGATTGCCCCGCGCCTGGATTAAGGGCAGCGACGATTTCAGCTTCAGCGGGCTCAAGACGGCGGTGGTGCGGCTGGCGGAGGACTTGCAGGTGGCAAACTCGACCAGCCCCAGCCCTGCGGCGCTGGGATTGGCTGCCAGCTTTCAGGAGGCTGTGGTGGATGTGCTGGTGAATAAAACGGTCGCTGCTGCGGGCAACTACGGGGTGAAACAGATACTGCTCGCTGGCGGGGTGGCTGCCAACAAGCTTTTGCGACAGACCGTGGTCAGCCGCTCCACCATACCAGTGCTGATACCGGCGCCGGTGCTCTGCACCGACAACGCGGCGATGGTCGCCTCCTGCGGCTATTTCCACCTGCTCAAGGGGGAACGCTCGGGCTGGGAGCTGGATGTGGTTCCGGGGCTTAAGCTCGGGGCGAGTCCACGGTAATGCAAATTGAAAATTGCAAAGTGAAAAATGCAAACTGGGCATTCAGCTTCCTGAAGACGTTCTCCGCCCTATCGGACACGCTCTGCACCATCCCGGTGCGCAGTAGCTCTTCTCCAGATGTAGCAGCCCCTGCTGTCGCCGCGCCGAATCAATAACCCTGGAGCTATTATTGCCGAAGAGCAGCGCGGTAAGACGGCGCGTTATCTCGTTATCGCCGGGCTTCGGGCATCTTATGTAAAGCGACCGCGCCTGTTCCGCCAGGGCCGGCTGCAAAGTGCCCTCAGCCCGGGCACAGGCGAAGGGCAGCACTATATTGACTGCCACCTCCCGCGCCCTGCCCCACCCGATAAGGGCGCGTCCGTCATCAGAATATACTCCCGAGGCGGACACCGCAAGGCTGGCTTCCAGCCGCTCTGTGTCAGAGCCGGACTCACTCAACAGGCGCATGACCCCCTCCACAAGCCCCTGTTCAATAAAACGGGCGAACAGGTGCGCCGCACCTATCAAACGGCGCTGCGGGTGGTTCGGCGGGCGTACGCGGAAGCGCTCCCAGCCATAGGCAGTCCCCGGCTCGGAATCATCTCCATAACCTGTAGGCAGCAGCCCCGCCGTGCCCAGCAGCAGGGACTGCAGCGCCCTGACCCGCTCTAAATACGGTTTGCCCCGGCAGAGGCACTCGAGCACAGCCCAGGGCAGGCGCTGCGCCAGTTCCTCGAAGCGCTCCCTGTTCCAGGTGTAGCCCAGCGCCCCCATGATGCCCCGGTACAGCACCTGCTCCGGCGTGTCTTCCTTCATCTGGATGGCAAAACGCTCCGCCTTGTGGCGGAACCGCTCGTCGCCGGCTTCGTCCAGCAGACGCCCCAGCTTTTCCGCACCGAACCTCTGCGCAGCGCCGCGGCAGGGCTCGCCGGGCACCATATCGAGGAAAGCCAGTTGCCGGACTTCCCCCAGTGGCGCCTTGAGGCGGTGGCGCAAGCAGAGGGTGGGCGCCGTCCCGCCGTTCTGCAGCCCCGCCGGCGTCTCCCCATCCCAGACCGCCTGAAGTAT
>VGNW01000198.1 GCA_016865955.1 Chloroflexota bacterium
TCCATCATCTGTGGTTCTCATAGATTTCGACGACGGCGGAAGGATGCTGTTCGACCTCACAGACCGGAACCCCGACGATGTCAAAGTGGGAATGAAGGTGGAGATGACCTTCCGCAAGGTCTTTGTAGACCGCGGCCTCAACAACTATTACTGGAAAGCTCGCCCCGTAAGGTGCTAAAGGAGGCAAGAGATGTCAGGTAGCATAAAAGACCGGGTTGCCATCGTTGGAATGGGCTGCACCCGGTTTGGTGAGCTGTGGAATAAAGGGCCCAGCGATCTCATTGTAGATGCGGTGAATGAAGCTTTAGCCGATGCCGGCATAGAGATTAAGGATATTCAAGCCGCATGGGCGGGCAGCATTTTCAGCGGACACGGCGGGCGCTCCGTAAGTGAGCCTTTGAGATTGAAGTATGTCCCGGTTACTCATGTAGTGAATGCCTGCGCCTCGGGACACGACGCGGTGCGTAACGCTTCATACTCTGTGGCTGCCGGCATTTATGACGTTGTCCTCGCCGTAGGTTTCGAAAAAATCAAGGATGAGGGCATGAGCGGTCTGCCGGGCATGGACAATCTCACTCACACTCATGCCGTGGCGACCATGCCGGGGATGTTCGCCATGATGGCGACCAAGTACTTTCACAGATACGGCCTGAGTCCACAAGACGGCAAGACCATGCTGGCTAAGATATCCGTGAAAAGCCACTATAACGGCTCAATGAATCCCAAGGCGCACCTGAGAAATGTTTTGACTGTGGAGCGGGTGCTGAATGCACCCATTATTGCTTGGCCTCTCGGCCTCTTCGATTGCTGTGGCGTTTCCGACGGCGGCTCTGCTGCTATCATCACCCGCGCCGATATGGCAAAGAAGTTCCGCCCCGACCCCGTATACATCAAGGCTTTGCAGATATGCGCTAGCCCCACCTCCGGCCGTATCACTACGGATTACGATTTCACTCATGTTGAGGAGGGCTATAGAGCAGGACAGGCGGCTTATGCCGAAGCTGGAATTAAGAACCCCCGTAAAGAGATAAGCATGGCTGAAGTACACGACTGCTTCTCCATAACCGAGGCTGTGACTATGGAAGACCTCCAGTTCAGCCCGAGGGGAAAGGTGAAAGAGGATATAGATGCCGGGACTTTCGAGCTTACGGGCACTCTTCCTGTTCAACCTGACGGGGGATTAAAGTGCTTCGGGCATCCCATCGGCGCCTCGGGTATCAGGATGCTGTATGAGCTTTATTTGCAGCTTCAGGGCAGGGCGGGCAAACGACAGATAAAGAATCCTAAGCTGGGACTTGCTCATAATATGGGGCATGAGCCTCTGGCGCCAACGGTCAGTGTTTGTATTGTCGGTCTCTGATCTTTTGTCAAAGTTAACAAGGAGGTAGTTAGATTGGACTTCCAATTCACTCCTGAACAGATGGCATTAAGAAAAGAGTTCGAGGATTTCTTCCGCGATGAGATGCAAAAAGCGCCGCCTCTGGGAGCGGAGAATATATACGATAACGATGAGGCGTGGGATTTCCATTGCTATCTGGCAAGAAGGCTGGGGGAAAAAGGCTGGATATCGCGCCCCTGGCCCAAGGCATACGGAGGACAGGAAGCACCTATTCTGGAGCAGCTCCTGTTCAATGAGGTCAAAGCATATCACCGGGCGCCCGGCATCGACATACAGGGGGTATGTATGCTGGCGCCGACGCTTCTGGCTTCGGGCAATGAGGAGCAGAAGCAGCAACATCTGCCCCCTATAGCTCGAGGCGAGATGATGTGGTGTCAGGGCTGGAGCGAGCCTAACGCCGGCTCCGACCTGGCTTCGCTCACTACGAGGGCGGTAAGGCAGGGTGACCACTATGTAATAAATGGGCAGAAGACCTGGACCAGCGGTGCCCATCGCGCTCAGTGGTGTTTCATGATGGCAAGGACAGACCCTAATCAGACACGCCACCGCGGTCTTTCCTTCTTTCTTGTGGATATGAAAACACCCGGCTTAAAGCTGCGTCCGGTTTTAGGCTTGAACGGCACTCACATGTTCAACGAGATGTTTTTCGACGATGTACGCGTGCCTGCGGTAAACCTGGTTGGCGAGGAGAATCGGGGCTGGTATGTAAGCCTGATGACGATGAACTTCGAAAGGTCGAGCATCGGATTCATGGCGGAGGCTAAACGAAATCTGGAAGAGCTGATTCAATTCTGTAGAGAGACAAAGCGTAACGGTCAGCTGCTCGCTGATAACCCTGCGGTTCGCAGTATCCTGGCGCAATTGGTGATTGAGGTTGAAGTGGGGATTGCGCTTTCCTACAGGGTAGCCTGGCTTCAGGGCAAGGTAGATGAAAAAGGCATGGAAATGGCTATACAGGCTGCCGTTGTTGCATCGGCGGGCAAGGTTTACGGCAGCGAGCTGGGGCAGCGCCTGTCTTATGCCGGCTGCCGTATACTGGGACTATACAGTCAGGTTAAGGCGGATTCCAAATGGGCACCGCTCAAGGGGAGATTCGAGAGCTCATATCAGGAGTGCGTCAGCTTGAACATGGGCGGAGGCACATCGGAAATTATGCGGAACGTCATCGCCCTCAGAGGGCTTGATATGCCGAAGGGCGCTTAGATTTTAACAGGAGGTCGATTAGATGACACAACCAGCACCTGCGTCGCCTGTATTCTGGCGATTTAATCCGGAGGTATTCAGGCTGATAGGTATCAAATGCAAGGATTGCGGTCATATCAGTTACCCGCGAACTAATATTTGCCATGAATGCGGCAGCCAGAATCTGGAAGAGTACCAGCTTTCCAAGAGAGGAACGATACACACGTTTTGCGTGAACTGGGCTCCGCCTCCCACCTTTGAGCCGCCGATTATGCCGGTCATCGTGGATTTGGAAGGAGGAGGCAGGTATCAGGGGTTGATGACGGAATTCGGCGCCCCTGAGGATGTGAAGATAGGCGCTAAGGTGGAGATGGTCCTCAGAAAACTCACGACTGATAGAGGGCTGAATGTCTATGGTTACAAGTTCAGGTTAGTGGAGGCTTAGCATTATGAGAGGAAAAGTTGCTGTTATCGGCGTGGGAATGATAAGGTTCGGAGAGCTTTTCGAGAAAAGTCTGGAGAACATGATTCAGGAAGCTTACCTGAACTGCTTGAAGAACGTTGATATGGGAATCGACCCCAAAGAGATTAAAGCAGCCTGGTTCGGACAGTGGAGCGGGGGCTTCATCGGGCAGGGCGCTCAGAGCGGCCATTCGCTGACAAGCATGATCGGCAACCGCAATATACCGTGCACCAGGCTGGAGAATGCCTGCCCCACAGGTGGCGATACATTCAGACATGCTTGCCTTGGCGTGGCTTCGGGGTTATATGACGTTGTTCTCGCGCTCGGCGCGGAGAAGATGCGTGACAAGCCGTCGGCAGAATCTCTCGGCGGTGCCGGTGGAGGCGGCGGCGCGGAAACGGGCAATCATCCTGCCTGGATGATCGGGCAGGGTGGTCCTGCGATTCAGGCTATGCACGCCACAAGGCAGATGCACGAGTTGGGCTATACTATGGAGGACTATGCCAGAGTAGCAGTGAAGAACCATCACAACGGCACATTTTGTCCCTATGCGCATTATCAGTTCGAGATAACCATGGAGCGAGTGCTTAACAGCCCGGTAATTTGCTGGCCGCTGCATCTGTTCGATTGCTGTCCTCAGACCGATGGCGCGGCGGCTGCGATCGTATGTCGCGCCGACCTGGCAAAGAAATATTCCAGCAAGCCGGTGTATGTTATAGGGAGCAATGTCGGCACGGACCATCATCAACTCTGGGACAGGAACAGCTTCATTGAGCAACAATCAACTGTAAAGGCTGCCCTGGGAGCTTTTGAAATGGCAGGCATCAAACCCAAAGATGTTGATTTCGCTGAGCTTCATGATTGCTTCACCAATACCGAATTGATGAACATCGAGGATGTGGGTTTCGTGCGCAAAGGGGAGGCTGCAAAAAGGCTTAGCGACGGTGAGTTTGATTTGAACGGACGATTACCGATAAATCCGAGCGGCGGCTTGAAGGCACACGGACACCCCATAGCGGCGACTGGACTCGGACAGATATTCGAGGTCGTCACTCAGTTGCGTGGGGAGGCAGACAAGCGTCAGGTGAAACTCAAGAACGGAATCGGCCTGCAGCAGAATGTAGGCGGGCCTGCATTCGGCGTTTGTGCCGTCAATATTCTATCTCGCTCCCTGTAATACATTTTTAGGAGGCAAATGTGGCTGGTATTATCGGCTACGGAGTGTATATACCGAAGTTCAGGATTGAACAAAAGGACATCGCTATTCCTTGGGGCAGCTGGTCTGCCGGAGAGAAGTCTGTGTGCGGAGCAGATGAGGATGTCGTGACTATGGCTGCCGAAGCTGCCGGCAACGCGATGAGACATGCGGGCATCGATCCGTCCCAGATAGGCGCGATATACTTCGGCACTGCTTCTTCTCCTTATATCGAACAATATATATCGCCGATTATCGGTGAAATGCTCGGCGTGTCTCCCGAGACTACCAGAATAGACTATCTGGGCTCTGTGAACTCG
>VGNW01000199.1 GCA_016865955.1 Chloroflexota bacterium
ATTACAGCGCAGGAAGCTGTGGAATACGGCTTAATCAACAAAGTCGTACCCCGTGAGCAACTGATGCCTACGGCTATGGAGTACGCAGAGAAGATATGCACGAATGGCCCTCTGGCAGTGCAGGCAATCAAAGAATCCGTGCTCAGAGGTCTGGCGCTGGACGCCGCCTACTCCATAGAGCGTCTGATGTCCATGATGATTTTCTCCACCGAAGATGCCAAAGAGGGACCAAGAGCCTTCATGGAGAAGCGTGCACCCATCTGGAAAGCAAAATAGCCACTTCAACAATAACAGTGTAGGGGCGGTTCGTGAACCGCCCCTTTATCTGCACTCCAACCTCAAACGTCTGCGCATAAATTCTGCGTTGACCTGCAAAGCTGATAAGAGAAATCCCAATCTGGCGCATAATGCGATTTCCCGGAAAGGGTAAAGTGAAGGCCATTTATAGGGGAATCTTTTTCTGCGCCCCACCCATCATACTACAGCCTCGTGTATTATTCGGGTTTACCTAAAGGAGTACCCCAAACAGGGGTTGTGCCAGAGATATTCTGTGCCTATCATGCTTATGTATGAAAGGCACGAAGGGTCTCCTGGCTATTGTTCTGCTCTTGGGCGTCCTTGCGGTCTCGGCAGGCTGCGCCAAGAGCGATGCTGCTGCAATTGAAGATACCGTAAAGAAACACTTTGCAGCCTGGAATGCGCGAAACTTTGAGGAGCACATAAGCTACTTTGCGGGTATGAGCAAGATGAGTGAACAAGAGAAAGCCAACGCAATGTCTAAGTTTGAAACAGCACGAGAAATGATGGGAGAGTTAACATTGCAAAAGATAGAAAACGTAGTTATATCTGACTCAACAGCTAAGGCTGATGTAACTGCGACTATAGGGAATACGACAAACTCAGGTGAGTTGACGTTCGTGAAGGAAGACGGTATTTGGAAGATCGTTCCGACAATAAGCGCTCCACCTAGCCCACCACCAGGCTAATAGGTCAGAGCCACATTTGTATCATTCTAACTACCCTTATCTCCGCTCCAGCCTCAGACGGAATCTTCTGCTTAGTATAACTATGGCTGGAACTACCACAATCATGACAAACAGGATTATCCCGACGAGGCTCCAGGGTACAACCCAGAACTCGGCGGTTTGAGATTTATTGACCAGTCCACCGTTTTGGTCTAAATATCCGATTACTACCTTAGCTCCCACCTTACCGAAGAACGGCTTCTCCTGCCATTCTTCTTTGAGCACGCCATCGCTATCCGGCAAAATAGTCGTTTGACCCAAATCCAGCTCGCTTTTGCCGCCCCAGTAACCGTCGAAATACGCCTTCGCCGCCACTGTCAGATGGACATTGCCCGAGTTATGAATCACCGCACCAGCTTCCAGAGAGCCTCCGCCGGAGATGCCGGGCAAGAGCAGAGAAGCAATCTCGGCATTGCTGAAAACCTCCGCTTCGGTTACTCCCGGCACAGTTACATAGAAAAGCGTGGGAATCCGAGTCGAAATTGAAACAGTGCCCTCGTTCGACAGAGGTATAGCCTCAAAGAATAGCGCAGCATAATGTCCACCGGGCTCCACCTGAGCAGGCACGGAAACCGTGACCTCGACCTCCCGGCTCTGGTTGGCAGCAAGTTCCAGATTCAAGCTGTCTATGCCGAGCCACCTGGAGGCAGAATAGCTCTCATGCCCCGGCTCATAGAAATTAAAATTTCCGTCCCGTTCCTTGGAGAAATCCATTACATACGCCTGTACCACAACAGGCTCGCTGCCCAGATTCTGGATATTGACGGTCTTGGTTACTGATTCTCCGCGACCGACAGTGAACTCGACAGACGTAGGCCACACTTTTATCCCGCCCTGAGCCTCGGCCGTACTAGGAATAATGCTTAGAACAAAGACCAAAAGCAGAAAGGCTGTTATGCCCCTTCTCACAATCACCTCTTCATTCATAATAGGAACTGAGGGCAGCGGGAAGAACTGCCCTCTCGATTTGCGATGTTGTTCTAACTGCCGACTATCAATGTATACGTATGGTGAGGAGCAGTGTAATAACCCTTAGGCTGGCTTGAAGGAACTGCTAGTTTGTAGACCACATTCACATTGCACCCGCCAACCGCAGAGCCTCCTGTAACTACATTCGACGGGGTGCCATTTGAGCCAAACTCAGTATCAGTTCCAACGTAAGTTGCACTTGCAAGACCATTGGAGGTATAAGTGAAACTTGACGACGGTATGAATTGACCATAGCCAGGGTCACCTACATTAGTGCACTCCAGATTCTTAGTTTTGCTCACAGTGAGCCTCCAGACATCATTTGCGTTTATCCCCATAATCACTGTTCTTGTTGTTGTTGACCCGGGCGCAACACTACCGAAATTTACCAGATTATTGTCAGGGCCAGATACGTCGCCCCCGATACTCAAGCTGCCACCCGATTCAACATTTACCAAAGGAATGACCTGTTTTTGGTATTGCGTCGAAGCGCCTGCCAGTCCCGATAGGCAAATTCCCATTACCAGACCCAGAACAAACAGCCCCACTAGAACCGCCTTTCTCATATCACCTCCTGTAAGTATATTTTTACCAGCACGCTCTTCCCTAGCGATGCTCCCTGAATGCAGCGCTCGATTATACAGTAAGTCTTACAAGAATGCAAGTGCGGTAACAAAAATTGCGTGATAAGATTGAAATGAGGCTAAAAAGGGCAGGGCGTCCGCAAGGACGCCCTGCCTTACATACTTGCCTTTACTCTACGCTCTAGCTGAGTCTCTGCTTAGTTCTCGCGATTATCTGGTCCTGCACTTCCTTATGCATGTCCATAAAGTAGGCGCTGAACCCGGCAACCCTTACTATAGGGTTGTCACCCCGACATATCGGACAGGACGAACCGCATTTCTTCCTGTCTATTTGATACTCGATTCCCAGTATTTTCCCTACGCCCCTGATGACATCCTCAGCATCGCCTTTTTTGTCTTTTACATGCAGCACATCGTCACAGAGTTCCGTCGCTATCCCCTTCTTTTTCAACTCGTCAGTTAACTGCTGCAACTCCCTTTTCATTTCCCCCTCCTCTTCGTTAGCTGAGCCTCTGCTTCGTCCTCGCTATAATCTGATCCTGCACCTCTTTGTGCATATCGGTAAAGTAGGCGCTGAATCCCGCCACCCTGACCACCAGGGTCTGATAGTTCTCGGGATGAGCCTGAGCATCGAGCAGCACCTTATCGTCAATCACATTACCCTGAATATGATGAATACCGAGGTCTACGAATGTCCTCAGGTACGCCACAAATTTCGATTTATTGTCACCCTCGAGAAACTCCGGCATCCACCTCTGATTGAACAGGTGATTGAACGTCAGCAACGGGTCAATCTTGGCAACAGATTTCAGTACCGCGGTTGGCCCCTTCTTATCAGTGCCCGGCAATGGCGAGACCGTGCCATCGCTGAACACCTCGCGGTCTCTTCTGCCATCGGGAGTAGCGCCGGTCAGTCCGCTGAAGCTGAAGTAGCTGGCGCTGCCGCTGCCATCCGACTGCACATTGTAGCCGTATATGGTTTTGAACTGATGCATCGTCTTGCACGTCCTGATGTGGACATCCCGCGCAAACAGGTCGACATAGTCGTCATCGTTGCCGAACTTGGGCGCATCGAGGAACATCTGGCGCAGAATTTCATGCCCCTCCCAGTTATCCTTCAGAGCCTGCAGAAGCTCTCCCATAGTGACCCTCTTATCCTCGAAGATAAGCTTTTTCATCGCCGCCAGCGCATTCACCACCGTGGTCTGTCCCACCGGCTGCATGTTGGTCTTATGCCAGACCCTGTAGTCTCTGACATCCTTGGCATTCTCGATGCAGCCATCCAGCAAAGCGGAGTTGAATGGCTGAGGCAGCCATATCTCTTCGTTGGCATCCGTTATATTGCTGAAAATGACAATCTTCTCGGTGAAGAACTTCACCTGCTCCAGATAAGCCTGTACTACCTCCTCGATTGAGGTGAAGGTAAGCGGGTCCTGAGTGGGGGGCCCTATCTGCTTTCCATCGAAGAACTTGTAGTCTTTCCCTCCGTTCAGAGCCAGTTCCAGGCACTTGGGCAGAGCGAAGCCTACGCCGGCGATGCCGCGGTGCCCCATCGGCTTCCCCACCACTGCCCATCTCATACAACCCTCGACGCACCAGTTTCGTGCAGCCTCCGCCGAGAACCCCTTGCTCATCAGCCAGGGCACCATGAACTCATCGTTGAAAATGCCGTAATGGCCTGCGTCCTGCCTCATAATATCGGTGAACTTGTAGAGGAACTCATCGGAAGTGTTTTTATGCAGCCTGACCACCATCATCGGCTCCACCAGTTTCAGAGCCTTGACGCTGTCCATGATAATGTACGTCAGTTCGTTGGTAGCATCGCGGCCATACTTGTCCTGCCCGCCGATTGTGGCATAGCGGGGAGTAGTATGAGCGCCGCTTCCCATAATAGGCGCATTGAAGTCCGCCAGCTCCGTGAACTTGAGCCAGATGTACTCCATTAGTTCCTGAGCTTCTGCAGGGGTTATC
>VGNW01000200.1 GCA_016865955.1 Chloroflexota bacterium
GTTCTTCTCGCAGATGACCACGTCGTAGTAAGACAGAGCCTCCGTCAGTATCTCGAACATGAGCGCGATATTAACGTTGTCGGCGAAGCCGGAGACGGCGAAGAGGCGGTTCGACTGGCAGAACAACTCAAGCCTGAGGTGACAATCGTAGACATAGCCATGCCCAATGTAAACGGCATAGAAGCAACCAAAAGGATAAAAGAACTGTGTCCCACGACTTCGGTGCTGGCGCTTACAGCCTACGATTACGAACAGTACGTCTTCGCTCTGCTCGAAGCGGGAGCCGCAGGCTATTTATTAAAAGACGTCAGCGGCAAGGAGCTTGTCGATGCTATTAGAGCGGTCCGGCGCGGCGACTGTGTGCTCCATCCCGCCATAGCGCGTAAGGTGCTGACCAAATTCAGGCAAACGGGGGGCGAACCCGCTGCCGAAGCGAAAAAGAGCCTGCTCACTGCCAGAGAGCGGGAGGTGCTTAAGCGAGCAGCCAAAGGAATGTGGAACAAGCAAATTGCCGAGGAGCTCTTTCTCAGTCTGAGCACCGTCGAAGCCCATCTCAGCAGCATCTTCAACAAGCTGGGGGTCGGCTCCCGCACCGAGGCGGTAGTCTGCGGTCTGCGCAAGGGTTTGTTGTCTCTGGAAGACCTCGATATTAATGAAGCATCTGCGGCGAGACACTAATTATCAAACCCTTCCCTAAACAGCGCTCACATCCCAGGCGAGAAGAGGTGACACAAATGCCAAAGAAAACTGAGTTTTTCAAGAGCCGATTCAAGAATTGCGATGCTAAAAAAGTGGAGGACTCCGGAACGACCAAAGGAATAGATTCCTTAGAAGATTGTACAGGCATAAAGGATAGAATCGCTACATTAACACGCGCCCTCACCGAACGTGAAAAGGAACTTAATTGTATCTATTCCATCTCTAAGCTTACAGCCGATAAGGACATTTCATTAGAGGACGTGCTCGAGAAAACAGTCAATATCATACCTTCAGCGTGGCAATACCCTGAAGTCACTGCCGCAAGAATCATCCTGCCTGAACAGGAAATCAAAACGCCCAATTTCAAAGAAACCGAATGGAAGGAAAGCAGCGACATCGTGTCCCAGGGCAGACAAATCGGCACCCTGGAGGTCTGTTATCTGGGGAAAATGCCGGACTCGGATGAAGGACCATTCCTCAAAGAAGCAAGAGAGTTCATTAATCAAATAGCCGAACAACTGGGTCTGGTGATTGAACATAAGAAGGAGATGGAAGCCTTAAGACAATCACAACGAGAGCTGGCAATACACAATCGCATAGCGCAAATCTTCCTTACGGTTCCCGATGACGAAATGTACGGTGAGGTACTCGCCGTAATTCTCGAAGCGATGCAGAGCAAATACGGGGTCTTCGGATACTTAGATGAAGATGGGGCGCTGGTTGTGCCTTCCATGACCCGACACATCTGGGATAAATGCAGGGTTGCACAAAAGAACATAGTATTCCCCCGCGAGACCTGGGGCAATAGTACGTGGCCTCGGGCAATCAGACAGAAAACTACCATTTACACCAATGAACCGTCGAAGCTCGTTCCTGAAGGTCATATTCCTATTCTCAGGCATATCAGCATGCCCATCGTCTATCGTGAAGAGGCTATCGGTTTGTTACAGGTGGCTAATAAAGAAACAGATTACGATGAGCATGATATCAGAAGTCTACAAGTTATCAGCGAGCATATAGCTACCATTCTCGATGCCAGACTGAAGAGAGCCATACAGGAGAAACAACGCAGGAAGGCCGAGGTGAATCTGCGCAATCACCAGGAGCAACTCGCAGAACTGGTCCGGCAGTGGACCACACAACTTCAGGAAAGCGAAGCCAAATACCGCAATCTGTTCAACAACGCTCAAGTGGGCTTATTTCGATTCAGAATAGCAGACGGCAAATTGCTGGAATGTAACGACCTGTATGCCAGGCTGATTGGCTATGACAGCCGCGAGGAGTGTCTCGCCAGCCATAATGCATCGGAGCATTATGTTGCCCCGAATGTCCGCAGCAAAATGCTGAGAGAGCTACAAGAAAATGGTGAGGTCAGGAATTTTGAAGCTCAGGTGAGACAACGGCGTGGCTCTATCATTTGGGTAAGTGACACCGCTCGCATATACCCAAGAGAGGGTTATATTGAAGGCGCTGTGTCCGATATCACCGAAAGAAAGAAGCTGCAGGAGAAATTAATTGCCTCGGAGCGCCTGGCTACGATGGGGCAGTTCTCCGGCAGCATGGCACACGAACTGAGGAATTCCCTCGCTACCATAAGCAGCTCGGCATATTATCTGAAATCGAAACTAACCGGAGGAGATGAGAAGATACAAACGCATCTTGAGCGGATTAAGTCCAGCGTGGACGGCACTACCAGTATAATTCAAAGCCTGCTCAATCTAACCCGGATGAAGGAACCTGCTCTCGCCAAACTCGACCTCAGGGAAATCGCGTCGGGCGTTACCGGCTCGGATGTGATACCCTCCACAGTCCGGTTGGTACGCAATTTCCCCGAGCAAGCAGTCGAGATAAACGCCGACCGCGAACAACTCCGTATGGCTTTCCGAAACATAGTCGATAATGCAGTGCAGGCAATGGAGGGCAAAGGCACGCTCACGGCTACCGTACGCAACATGCCTGACGGAAAGGCTGAGGTGTCTTTTACCGATACGGGGACGGGGATACCCAAAGAGAATTTGGAGAAAATTTTCGAGCCGCTTTTCAGCACCAAAGCCAAAGGGATAGGCTTTGGCTTATCTATCGCCAAGATGGTTATCGATAAACACAGCGGCACGATAGAAGCCCAATCGGAGCTGGGGAAAGGGGCAACCCTGATTATCCGCCTTCCCGGAAACTTGAATAAATGATGAGGGAGTAAACAGATGCCGACAAACAAAAGAGTGCTGGTTGTAGATGACAACGAGGAGTTCTGCCAGAATCTGTCAGACATACTGGAATCCCGGGGCTATGAAGCAAGCACAGCCCATGACGGATTCAAAGCTATTGAGCTCGTGAAGCAAAAAGGCTTCGACCTCGTGCTTATGGATGTTAAGATGCCAAAAATGGATGGGGTGGAAACCTTCAAGAGAGTCAAAAATATATCGCCGCAAACGGCTGTCGTTATGGTATCAGCCTTCTCGGTGGATAACTTAATCAGGGATGCTTTACGCGAAGGGGCTTTCAGCTACCTCAGAAAGCCCATAGATTTCGACCGATTATTCGCCATAATTGAGAGCGCAGTTTTCAAAGGAGCTTTGATACTTGTGGTAGATGACGACACCGACCTCTGCGCGAGCCTCAGCGACGCTCTAAGCGGTAAAAGATACCTTGTATGTCTGGCGTACGACGGCAATACGGCGACACAGAGAGTCAAAGAGAAAGACTATGATGTCATCCTGCTGGACATGAAGATGCCGATGTTGAACGGTTTTGAAACATACCTTGCTGTTCGCGATATCCGCCCCAATGCGGTTGCCGTTATAGTCACCGGGTACCGGCATGAGATGAGCGGCCTGATAAAACAGGCGCTCGAACATAGCGCCTATGCCTGTCTGGATAAACCTGTAGATATGGATAAACTGGTTTCGCTTCTGGATAGAATTAGAGAACAGAAAAACAAAGCCACTAAGTGAAGAGCGAATAGGAACGAAGAGGGTAGGAAAGATTAGCAATGAACGAGCAATTTTCCATACTGATTGTAGAAGACGATGTGAATCTGGCTTCGACGCTGCAGGATATCCTGCACGATGCAGGGTATCGCGCCGTCTCCGCCCACGACGGGCGAACCGCCCTCGCATTGTGCTCTCAAGAGGAGTTCGCCCTGGCCATCCTGGACCTTAAGCTGCCCGATACATCCGGCACGAAGCTGGCGGAAGACATAAACAAACTTTTACCGGAAGCAGAGTACATCATCAATACCGGCTACGCTTCACTTGATACCGCTATCGAAGCCGTAAAACAAAGGAGGATAATTTCCTATGAAACAAAGCCGGTTGATATCGACCGTTTCCTATTTCTCGCCCGACAGGTTGCGGAGCGCAGGAAAGCGCAAGCTGCACTCGAACAAAGCGAAAAACGCTTTCAGGCGCTTATCGAAAACGCCTCCGACCTGATTGTAATTCTTGATGCTGATGGGAAAATACAGTTCGAAAGCCATTCTGTAGAACATATCATCGGGTATAAACCGGGAGAGAGAACAGGCAAAAGCGCTTTTGAGTTCATCCACCCGGAAGACATAGCAAAGGCGACTGAAGCCTTCTCTCGGCTGTTGCAAGACGACAAAAACGTTATACGGGTAGAACTCCGCGTTAAACACAAGGACGGCTCATTGCGAACCGTTGTAGTGCTTTCTCAAAACATGCTGAAAAATCCGATTGTAAGCGGCATCGTTCTGAACATAAGGGACATCACCGAGCGCAAAAAGGCAGAGGAAGCTTTGAGTAGAGAGAAGGAGAGGGCACAAAAATACCTCGATATTGCCGGAGTAATGATTGTCGCAATAGATGCAAATCAAACAGTAACCCTCATCAAC
>VGNW01000201.1 GCA_016865955.1 Chloroflexota bacterium
AATCCTGGCGGAAGGACTATAATATGGTCAGACCACATAGTTCCCTTGGTGGGCTGCCCCCACAGGAATTCCTGGCAAGAGACGGCAGACTCTAATTAACGCTGGTACTAATAAAGGGGTAAGGTCATCCACTGTGAATGAAGCCTACGAACTGAAGAGATATATCCGCGAATATGATGGCAATCGGACCACGCCGTTCAAGAAATTCATAAACACTGGAACCATCGACCCTTATACATCCTTTTGGGGTGTTACTTCGACTCAATACATCAAAGACAGTTACCAATCACCAATAGTTCGTGAAACTGACCTAAAACGAATGAGTCCTAGAAGATACGGACAGGCCTGTGCCAAGAAGATCATAATTGGGGGAATGACCAAACGATTAGAGTGTTTTTATGATTCCGGTGAATATCTTGCTGGTAAATCCACAACGATTATATTAGAAGGGAATATGCAGGACTTAGCATATACCACTGGCATCCTAAATAGTAGTCTCATATCGTTCTGGTACACAGCGTTTTTTAAATCTCTTTCGCTAGCCGGCGGCTATTTGCGAATCAATCATAATCAAATAAGTAAAATACCTATTCCGGCCATTGACAAATCCAGTCAAGGCAAACTGTCTACGGTTGTACATAAGATCGTTCAAGCCAAGAAAAAAGACCCCTATGCAGATACCGCAACACTAGAACGCCAGATTGACCAGATGGTGTATAAACTCTACGGGCTGACGCCGGCAGAGATTGCAGTGGTGGAGGGCTCCGTCAAGGGATAAGCCTTGGATTCCTGCTCTCTGGTCAGCGCCAGGGACAGGTTTAGAAAAGGAGGAACTGGGCGAGGGCACCTCGCCCCCACGATTTTGGGCACAAAGTTTTGTGCCCCTACTCGTCGTGACGGGAGTCACGACGCTACATTGCGGAAATTGACGAACTGGTCAAAAAGATACTAGGATAGAGGGGTAGCAGACCAATGACTTCCCCCCTATCGGGAGGGATTCAAGGACGGGAGGCAGCTATGGTACATAAGATAACGGGATATATCGAAAAGGACCCTGAAACCGGATTCTATGTTGCGATTGTGCCCGGGATACCCGGCGCTCACACTCAGGCAAAAACGCTCGACGAGCTCCAGAAGAACCTCAAAGAGGTTGTCGAGCTATGCCTCGAGGAGATGGACCCTGAGAGCAGGAAGCAACTCCCCGAGTTTGTCGGGATTCAGCAGGTTGAGGTCGTCAGTTGACTAAGCTCCAGTTAATTGACGCCAAGAAAATGGAGAAGTTGTTGCTCCATTTGGGCTTTGTTAAAACCAGACAAAAGGGAAGCCATGCATTTTACAGGCATCCCGACGGCAGAACCACCACTATCCCGCATCACAAAGGCGTAGTTCTCGCCCGCCCGTTGATAAGAGAAATCTTGCGGGAAATAGAACTTACCGTCGAAGATTACAGCAAGTATTTGGAGAAATTATAGCGGTCTGAGCGGGTGCTCCGACCTACCCTTTGGGGCGCCTGGATTCCTGCTTCCGCAGGAAAGACATATAAAGCAGGCATTTCAAACTGCGAACGGACGCTGTAAAGGGAGGAGAGGTGCTGTGGCGAAGGAAATAAAGGTATGGTATGACAGAGAAAGCGATTACCTTGAAGTTCTGTTCGAACGAAGGGCAGGCTATTTTCGTGAAACGGGCAATGACGCAGTCATGGAAAAGGTGGACAAGGAAGGTAATATCATCGGATTTTCCATCATGAAGGTCAGCGACCTGAAACAGCGTAAACCGCTCTCTGTCACTCTTAAGTAGAATCGCAACTTCTACCGTACTCCACCATTACCCTAGCCTCGCGCGACCCCGATAAGCGCATGACCGAGATAATTCCCCCTCTTAACATCGACTTTTCAACCCCTTTGGGGCGGGCGAGGGCACCTCGCCCCTACATGCCCCCACTACCTCTGAAAGCTGATCGCTGACCGCTCTCAATGCGACATTTTCCTCTTGACACACTGCGAACTAATGTTCTATTATGCCCCCAGCTGAACACTGATAGCTGACCGCTGAAAGCTACTCACCTTTTTAGAATTTGGAGCTTGGGATTTATTAACCGGGATTGCAATTTATCCGACGATAATTGTAATATCCCTCTTGGGGATGTTTTTTGCCACAGCGGTTTGAATTACGTTCAAACTGAAGCTGAAGCAAAACCCCAAGAAAACATGGCAAAAACACCGAATAAATTTAATAAGCCCGACCCCTAAAAATCTAATTGTACTATGCCCGAAAAACCCCGGGGCATGGAACACTCTCCTTCGTTGAGGCGGAACTTAAATGATGCTATAATGAGTTAGCAGTGCAAGGGAAAGCCGAAGCAGCTAATGGAAGATAAACCCAGAAAATTGAATATCGAGGTCACTTCGAGATGCAATCTCAACTGTGACATGTGCATGAGGAAGGTCCTCATGGAGGAATCAGGCGACATGAGCCTGGAGACCTATAAGGCTCTGCTGCCGGTCTTCCCCGACCTCGAATCCGTCAATGTAATCGGCATCGGCGAGCCCCTGCTCAACGAGAATATCATCGAGATGATCCGCCTGGGCAAGAAGCACCTGCCCCCTAAAGGCACCTTCAGCATCACCACCAACGCTACTCTGATAGACGACAGGATGGCGAAGGAGCTGGTCTCCTCGGGGCTCGATGACATCGTAATTTCCGTTGACGGCGCTACCCCCGAGACCTTCAACGATATCAGAAAAAAGGCGACCTTCAACGAGGTGATGATCAATATCGAACGCCTGAACGAGGCTAAGAAAGCGCTCAAAAGCAAGCTGCCCCGACTGGGATTCGAGTTCGTCGCCATGAAGAAGAATGTCGGCGAGCTGCCTGCGCTGGTTTACCTCGCCGCTAAACACGGCGTGAGCTTCATCATCGTAACCAACCTGCTGCCCCACACGGAGGAGATGGCTCAAGAAGCGTTGTATGACTTCAACTCGGACAAGGCTATCGCGCTGTTCGATGAAGCCATACTCGAAGCAAAACGGCGCAAGCTGGACATGGCATTCGAGAACCTCGACGTGGAGAACTACGCCAGCGCCCTGTTCGGCGTGCCTCCATTAAAGGACAGGCTGCGCAATCCCAAGCCGATGCGCAAATGGGACGAGCGTCTGGAGAAGAAGTACCAGTTGCTGGACGATATTGTAGCTAAAGCCAGAGAGCAGAATATAGTTATGAACTTCAAGAACCTCATACAGAGGGATGGTACAAACCCCGAGCGGACCGCAGCCGTATTCGCCCAAGCCAGCGCCAGAGCAAAGAAGCACCGCATCGCTCTGGACATGCCGCCGCTCACCCCCAAAGCGGAAAGGGAATGCGGCTTCATGAAAAACAGGATTGTCTTTATAAGCTGGGACGGCTACGTCCGACCGTGCAACAACCTCTACCACTCGTATATTTGCTATGTGAACGGCAGGAAGAAGAGCATCACCAGCGTCAGCTTCGGCAATGTGAATAAGCAGAGCTTCCGTGATATCTGGAATTCGCGGGAATATCGCAGCTTCCGCCGCAACGTGGATAAGTTCGACTTCGCCCCCTGCGGGGACTGTCCTCACGCCGACGCCTGCTTCGCACTGCTCTCACCGGTGTTCCGCAAGGACTGCTACGAATATACGCAACCCTGCGGCGACTGCCCCTGGGCGCGGGGCATATTAAAATGCATGTGATGTGTATCACATGCATTTTAATAACTTCTCGTATTTTATTGTTTGCGATATTGTGACTACTTGCGCTTTGTCCCCGAGGGATAGAGTACGTCGGGACGGTCGCCCCTTACCACCTTCAGTATGTACGCCGTCTTATTTCTATCGGGCGGTATCTCGAACTTGTAGTCCACCAGCTTCCATACAGCCCTCTGTTTGCACTTGGGGCAGCGAGGCATCAGCTCTCCCCTGAACTTATAGACTTTGCTCTCCTTGGCAGCGGGTTTGCACTTGGAAGTGGCAATATGCTTGACAAACTCGTAATCGCCGTCTATCGGCGCTCTGATTGCAGTTCTGACCTCGGTGCCGAGCGGAATATCTATCATCTTGCGCTGTTCCATCATTTGCCCCCTTTAAGATTTGTCTGAATCGTGGTAGGATTTCTGTCAAATAATAACATATCATACAGTCGTTGTCGATAGGAAGAGGAATGTTTTCGGGGAAGCGCCCCAAGGTGATGCGATTTGAAAAAGGCTTACCGCAGCAAAACCCGTGCTAAGAAGCCTTCAGGTCAGCGGAAACGAAGCCATAGTGATGTCAGCAGGGCCAAGAACGACCTGAAACACTTCGCTACAAGCGTGGGCGGATTCATCCCCGGCGTCGGGACTCTGCTGGGCATCCAGAGCGTTTACCGCGACGGCAAAAAACTGATGAGCTCCGCTCCCAAAGCCTTGCTATCTGTCATCGGAATCCGCGTCAAGCGCACCAGACGCCGCACTTCGAGAAAGTCGCGAGGGTGAAGGCGGGTCTACCCCTACTGGAATCACAAATCACTAATCGAGTCTTCATTCCTGAA
>VGNW01000202.1 GCA_016865955.1 Chloroflexota bacterium
TTCGATATCCTGGATGTTTTTTCCTCCATTAAAGTCTGCACCGCCTATAAAGTCGGCTCCACTACCTATAATCGTCCTCCGTCCAATCTGGCTCTTTTCGAAAAATGCCAGCCTATCTATGAAGAGCTGCCGGGATGGCAAACCCCCACCAGCGACATCCGCAGCTTCAAGAAGCTGCCCAAGCAGGCTCAGGCTTATGTCAAAAAGCTGGAGCAGCTAATCGGGTGCCCCGTCAGCATCATCTCCATAGGTCCCGCCCGCGAGCAGACCATCGTGGTCAAACCAGTCCTGTGACTTCTATGGAATACAAGGTGGCGAACATCGTTTCCCCATGCTATAATTAGACCTCGGTTGTTCCCAAAATCAAGGAGGTGCACTAAGGATGACAACGACAGACAAGCCAGAAGTGACTTTTGGCAAAATCACCGATGAAGGCCTCGCCGCGATGCGTGCCAAGTTCGGTGCGCCCTACTACATGATTCGGCAGAACGAGGCAGCCTCTAAGGATGCCATCAGGCAGTTCTGCAACGGCATAGGCGACGACAATCCCCTGTATCGTAACCCTGAATATGCCATAAGGACCAAATGGGGACATATTATAGCGCCGCCCACGTTCCTCTATGCTGTGGCTTGCCCGCAGGGAATGGAGGGGCTGCCTGGAGTACACGCCTTTTACTGCGGCTGCAATTGGGAGTGGTTCAAGCCCATACATATCAACGATGAGCTGACCTGCGTCGACTACCCCATCGACCTGATAGAGAAGCAGGGCAAGATGGGCGGACGCCAGTTTCTGCAAATCGGAAGGACGGTTTACTACAACCAGAGGGGCGAGATTGTCGGCACTCAGAAAAGGGAGACCATGCGCGTCGAAAGGCAGCAGGCTAAGGAGAGAGGCAAATACGCCGGCATGACTAAGTACGTATATACTCCAGAGGAATTGCGCAAGGTCGACAAGTCATACGAGGATGAGGAGGTCAGAGGAGCCAATTCCCGCTTCTGGGAGGATGTCAATGTGGGCGATCCGGTAACCCCCGTTACCAAGGGGCCGCTGGGTCAGACGGATATGGTGGAGTTCTGGGTGGGCATCGGCGGAGGTCAGGGTGCGCACCGCATACGCCGCACCTACATGAAGCGGCATCCCAAGTGGGGCATCAAAGACCCCAAGTCAGGCATACTCGAGCCGATGGCAGATGTCCACTACGAATCGGACAAATCCGATGCTATCGGCGTGCCTGTGGCTTACGACCTTGGAATGCAGCGCTTCTGCTGGGCAGGACATGTCATCACCAACTGGATGGGCGATGAGGGCTTCATGAAGAAGCTGAGCGCCCGCTGCATACTATTCAATGTGTTCGGGGATACGCAGTTCATCGGCGGCGCCGTTGCCAAAAAATGGACGGAGGGCGACGAATATCTGGTGGAAATCGCGATAAAGACCGTGAACCAGAGAGGCGAGGAGACCATGCCGGGTAAGGCGGTTGTCTCGCTGCCCTCAAAGGTGAAGTGGGTCTAGTAAGCTAAAAAGGTTTACCTTTAGTAGCGCCCGCCGCTGGCGGGCGCTACCATTTTGTCCCAGATGATATCGCTTAACTCGAATACGGGGCCATCCTTGCACACCAGCTTGCGCCCGCGTCTGGTCTCTATAGAGCAGCTCAGGCAGGCGCCCACACCGCACCCCATCACCGTTTCGAGAAGCACATAGACCGGCTTGTTCCCGAATTTGCGGCTCATCTTCGCCATCGCTTTATACATAGGCAGCGGTCCGCAGGCGAAAATCCGGTCGGCTTCGGGTATGAATTTAGTCAGGATGTCGGTTATCATTCCTTTTTGCCCTAAAGAACCGTCCTCCGTGGTAATAACGGGTTTGATTCCTGACGGCAGCAGGCGCTCCGGATATATCTTGGATGAGCTTTTCTCTCCGATGAGCAGCCTGACCGAAAGACCTTCCGCTGTAGCCTTCTCAGCGAGCGCTACCAGAGGTGCAACGCCGACGCCTCCGGCAACCAGAAGCAAGTTGCGCGACGAGGGGTGAATCGCAAAGCCTTTGCCCAAAGGCCCGAAGATGTCTACGATGTCGCCCGTCTTGCGCTGCGACAGCCAAGCGGTGCCCCGTCCGACAACCGTGAACAGCAGCGCGATGCCGTCCTTATAGATGCGATGTATGCCCAGGGGACGCCGCAGCGGCATGTCCTGTCCCGCGCCGCAGCGCACCATGACATACTGCCCGGGACAGGCAGATGCAGCTATCTCCGCAGCCTTAACCCGCATAAGGTAAATATTCGGCAGTATCTCGCTATTGGAGATTATCCGCGCCTTAACGAGTTTCATTGTCCCTGTTCTCTGCATAATTTCCGGCAACCTATTTCTTGCTCGAGCCGCGCAGGATGTCCGCGTGGTATTCCTGGAGGCTCTTCACTCCGATATGACCCTTGCGGTATGCGGCGATGCCCTCGGCTGCGGCTAGCGCCGCTCTGGTAGTAGTTATATAGGACACATTATACTTAATCGCCGTCTTCCGGATATACGAGTCATCCTCAACGCTCAATCTGCCGATCGGCGTATTAACCACCAGTTGTATCTCGCCGTTCTTTATCGCATCGGTTATGTTGGGACGTCCCTCATGTTGCTTCAGAATAAGCTCGGAATCGACGCCGTTCTCAGTCAGATACTGGCGCGTACCGGTCGTGGCTTTGACTACAAAGCCCAGCTTGGCAAAAGCCCGCGCCACTTCCAGCGCTCCAGAACGGTCAGGCTCAGCTACCGTAATCAGCACGGTGCCTTTATCGGGCAGGTGCTGCTTGGCTGCCTCCTGAGCCTTATAGAACGCCAGTCCCGGGTCGTCAGCCATGCCCAGCACCTCACCGGTGGAGCGCATCTCAGGACCCAGAATCGGGTCGACCTCGGGGAACATGTTGAACGGGAAGACCGATTCCTTGACGCCGTAATGAGGTATCGGTCTGCGCTGCAATCGCAGTTGGCTCAGCTTCTTACCCAGAATCAGTTGGGTTGCTATGCGCGCCATAGGGATGTTGCACACCTTACTTACCAGCGGCACGGTGCGGCTCGCCCGCGGATTCGCTTCCAGAATATAGACTGTGTCTTGATAGATGGCATACTGTATGTTTATCAGCCCTACCACTTTGAGCTTGAGCGCTATGCGCCTGGTGAACTCCTCGATAGTATCTATATGTTTTTGCGGTATGTGAACCGGAGGTATTATGCAGGCAGAGTCCCCCGAGTGAATGCCAGCCAGCTCGATATGCTCCATTACAGCCGGCACAAAGGCTTCGATTCCGTCCGAGAGAGCATCTGCCTCGCATTCGATAGCGTTGTCCAGAAAGCGCTCAATCAAGATAGGCCTCTCGGGAGATATGTCCACCGCTGCGGCGACATATCGTCGCAGCATCTCATCATCGTGGACTATTTCCATAGCCCGCCCGCCCAGCACATACGATGGGCGAACTATGAGGGGATAGCCGATCTGCCTGGCAAGAGCGAGCGCCTCTTCGATATTGCTCGCCATGCCCGATTCCGGCTCAGGTATGCCCATCTCCCTGATTACCTTGCGGAAGCGGTCGCGGTCCTCAGCGAGGTCGATAGCCTCAACGCTTGTGCCCATAATCTTGACGCCTGCTGCCTCGAGCTCTCCGGCGATATTCAACGGGGTCTGACCTCCGAACTGACAGATGACCCCTTCAGGCTTCTCCTTGCGATAAATCTGAAGCACATCCTCGACAGTGAGCGGCTCGAAGTACAGTTTATTAGAGGTATCATAGTCGGTGGACACGGTCTCGGGATTGCAGTTGACCATGATGGACTCGACACCCTCGTCGCGCAGCGCGAACGCTGCGTGCACGCAGCAGTAGTCGAACTCAATCCCCTGCCCGATACGGTTAGGCCCACCGCCCAGAACCATCACCTTGCGCGCTTTGCTGACCCCTACCTTATCCGGCGCATTATAGGTGGAGTAGTAGTAGGCAGCGTTCTCTACACCGCTGACAGGCACTGCATCCCACGCTTCGACCACCTTCAGGTCAGTGCGTTTATCCCTGATTTTAACCTCGGGGATACCGAGGAGTTGAGATAGATATTTGTCGGAGAAGCCATCCTTTTTGGCTCTGACCAGAAGCTTGTCCGGCAACATCTTGCCTTTGTATTTAAGTATCTCCTCTTCCAGTTCCACCAGCTCTTTCATCTGCTGAATGAACCAGGGTTTGATATATGTCTTGCGATAGAGTTCATCCACAGTGGCGCCCTTCCGCAATGCCTCATACATGATGAACTGCCGTTCGCTGCTGGGGTTATTGAGCATGCGCATAAGCTCCTGGAGCGACTTCTTGTGGAAATCTTTAGCGAAACCCAAGCCGTAGCGTTTGTTTTCCAGCGACCGTATAGCCTTCTGCAATGCCTCTTTATAGTTCTTGCCGATGCTCATGACCTCGCCCACAGCGCGCATCTGAGTGCCCAGCTTATCCTCAGCGCCTTTGAACTTTTCAAAAGCCCAGCGGGAGAATTTGACCACCACATAGTCGCCGGA
>VGNW01000203.1 GCA_016865955.1 Chloroflexota bacterium
GAGGTGCTGGGCAGAGCCAGAGAGTTGGGTCTCACGGTGAGTGAGGCGAGGGCTGCCGACAACAGAATTGAGTCCTATTTCCATGCCTTGCACGAGTGCAACGGGTCTGATGTCATCGACATCAAGTTCCATCTGCCGCAGGACTTTCTGCGGATAATCTACAAGGCATCAGATGCGGTGCTGGCAAACAGCGGGCATGAGCCCTTCGGCATAGTGGGACTGGAGGCTATGGCAGCGGGCGGTATAGCCTTTACCGGCGGTACAGGCGAGGACTACGCCATTCATCGCCACAACTCCTTTGTTCTCGAAACATCGGATCCCAGAGAGATAGAAGAACATTTGCTGTATCTTCAGGAATTCCCCGATGAAGATGCCAGGATAAGGGCGGAGGCGCAGCGCACCGCCGCCTATTTCACCTGGGAGGAAACAGCCCGAAACCTCGTCGGCAAGCTCGAGAACCAGGCGCGTCTGCAAAATGCTCTGGCTAAAATCCCGCCTCCGTTAATATGTTCTCAACCGGTGGAGAGCGGCGAGCGGAGACTATGGGTAGATATTGAACAGACTCGAGTAAGTCACGATAGTGCTCCCGTCAGAATTGCTCCCTTAGAGAATGCAGCGAAAAATCAAGAGCGCCCCAATAGAAAGGTAAGAAATGCCTGTTGATATCAACTTTATGATTGGGGGTGAGGCAGGTCAGGGGGTACAATCAATAGGTTCAATCTTAGCCAAAGCTCTGGCGAGGGGTGGCTTCCGCATCTTTGCCGACCAAGATTATGAGTCACGAGTACGCGGAGGCCACAATTTTTTCAGAGTCCGAGCCAGCGATACGGAGATAAATGCGATATCCGAGTCTATAGACATACTCATCGCACTTAACAAAGAAAGCATAGACCTGCACCTCAGTGAAGTCAACGGCAGCGGAGCCATTATCTACGATGACGATAAGATTAAGGACGCAGGAAAGCATGAAAGCCTGTTTGCCGTCCCCCTGGAACGGCTTGCTCGAGACAGCGCCAAGAACAAACTGATGTCCAATACTGTGGCGCTGGGGGCTGCTCTGGGATTGGCAAATTACGATAAGAACATAATAACCGGTGTTATAGAACAACACTTCGGCTCCGGCGAGGCAGGCAAAGCCAACATAGCTGCGGCTGATGCTGGCTATGAATACGCCAGAGCCAATTTCAAAAGAGCTTTCACCCATAACCTTGTTCCCACTGGCGACAGCAGGAGAATGCTGCTCTCCGGAAACGATGCCATAGCCCTGGGAGCGCTTGCCGCCGGTTGCAAATTCATGGCAGCCTACCCCATGACCCCGACTACCACCATCATGGAATATATGGCAAGCAAAGCTAAGGATTTGAATGTAGTGGTGGTACAACCGGAGGACGAGATTGCCGCCATCAACATGATAATCGGCGCCAGCTTCGCCGGGGTGCGCTCCCTGACCGCCACATCGGGGGGCGGCTTCTGCCTCATGGTTGAAGGCATCGGACTGGCTGGCATGACCGAAACGCCGATAGTGGTAGTTTTAGGGCAGCGGGCAGGCCCGGCGATAGGGCTTCCCACCCGAACCGAGCAGGGAGACCTGGAGTTTGCCATCCATGCAGCGCACGGAGAGTTCCCGCGCGCTGTGCTTGCCCCGGCTACCGTAGAAGACGCCTTCTGGCTGACTGTTAAAGCATTTAATCTGGCGGAGCAATACCAGACGCCGGTAATTCTGATAACCGACCAGCATCTGGCAAGCTCCTACGCCACGGTCGAGAAATTCGACCTCTCGAGGGTAACTATCGACAGGGGAGCATCGCTTACAAAAGAGGAATTGACCGCACTTGGCGAATATAAAAGGCACCGGATTACCGAGTCCGGCATATCGCCGAGGGCGATTCCGTTAGAGGGAGGAGCTTTAGTCGTTACAGACTCCGACGAGCATGATGAGGAGGGGCATCTGATTGAAGACGCCGAGACCAGAACGGCTATGATGATGAAAAGACTGAGCAAGATGGAAGGATTAAGGAGAGAGATTGCCCCTCCTCGTGTTTATGGCACACCCGAAGCTGAGGTAACACTCATGGGCTGGGGCAGCACCTGCGGCGCTATCAAAGAAGCAGTTAGCCTGGCGACTGCTGACGGTCTTAAAGTCAACATGGTGCACTTCAACGAAATCTGGCCTTTCCCATCCGAGGCTGCTTCCGATGCGCTGCGCGGAGCCAGGAAAATCATCGCCGTCGAGAATAACGCCACCGCTCAGCTAGCCCACCTGCTTAGGGCGGAGACCGGCTATCAGGCTGCGGGAAAGATACTGAAATTCGATGGACGTCCCTTTTCACCTGCATACATACTGAACGGGCTTAAACGGGAGGTGCGCTAATCATGGTCAAACCGGCGGATTACGCAGGAGGTCAAACCGCCTGGTGCCCCGGATGCGGCAACTTCGGCATCCTGGTAGCTCTCAAGCGCGCCCTGGTTGAGCTTGATATCAAGCCGAAGCAGGTGCTCATGGTCTCAGGCATCGGACAGGCAGGGAAACTGCCTCACTACACCAGAGGCAATGTGCTGAATGTGCTCCACGGCAGGACATTGCCGGCAGCGACGGCAGCAAAAATGGTCAATCCCGAACTCATAGTCATAGCCATCGGAGGCGACGGTGACGGCTATGGCGAGGGCGGCAACCATTTTCTGCACTCTTTACGCCGCAACCACAACATCACTTACCTGGTGCACAATAACCAGGTCTACGGGCTTACCAAAGGTCAGGCTTCGCCCACCAGCGACCCCGGCTTCGTTACCAAGACCACGCCGCAGGGAGCGTACAACCCGATACATCCCCTGACCATTGCCATAGCCGCCGATGGCAGCTTCGTAGCCAGAGGCTTCGCCGGAGATACAGAACACCTGGCGAATCTCATCAAACAGGGAATCCGGCACAGGGGCTTCGCACTGCTCGACATACTCCAGCCCTGTGTTACCTTCAATCACAAAAACACCCATGCCTGGTACAGAGAACGAGTTTACAAGCTGGATGAATCGAGCTACGACGCCAGTAGCAAAACAGCAGCCTTCGAAAAGGCGCAGGAATGGGGCGATAGAATACCGATAGGGGTGATTTACAGGAAGGAAAGAGCGACCTTCGAGGATCAACTCCCCGCCTTGACAAAAGGCGCGCTGGTCAGGCAAAACTTGGACCCTGCCAAGGTGGAAAGGTTGCTGGGAGAATTCCTGTAGAAAGGGAGAGGGGAAATGAGTAAGTTTGGAATTTCAGGCATTGCCTTTATATTGTTAATCGCTCTGATGTGGACGGGCTGCGGCGGCTCAACAACTACTCCCACACCCACCACAACGCCTGCTAACGGGCAGGCTAGCGTAAATATGTCCGGTTTAACCTTCATACCTCAAACGCTGACTGTGACTGTGGGAACAACTGTAACCTGGACTAACAACGACTCATCTGCCCACACCGTAACCAGCAACTCCGGCGCGTTTGAAAGCGGCAATATGGCAAGAGATGCTAAGTTCAGCTACACATTTAATCAAGCCGGCACATTCGATTACTACTGCAAGCTCCATCCCTCAATGACCGGTAAAATAATCGTGGAGTAAGAATATGGACCCACTGCTGGCAAATCGACTGGTCTTCATCTTGGGATTTGTGAATCTCCTGTGTATTTCTGCGCTCTTTCTTTCATGTCGGTGCGTGGGCATGCGGGAACCGTTTTCCAAGCTGCTTCGCTCAAGCGTATTTGCGAGGTTCTATGGTTTTCACTGCTATTTCTGGGCTATACTATGGCTATCGGTAATAACTCACCTGGTTATCGCCATCTGGGTGTTAGGTGTACCTTTCAGCTAGAGCCAAAGAATTGAGAAGGGAGAGAAGAATATGCTGAAAGACTTCAAGGAATTCATCATGCGGGGCAACGTGGTGGACATGGCCGTCGGCATCATCATCGGCGCTGCTTTCGGCACCATAGTCAGTTCATTGGTGAAAGACATAATCATGCCGCCCATAAGCCTGTTAACGGGGTCTGTTGATTTCAATAACCTCTTCTGGGTCATGAAGAAAGGCAGCGCAACACCCGAAGGTACTTTTGATTACACTACCCTTGATCAAGCTCACCAGCTAGGCGCTACAACACTTAATTACGGAGCGTTCATTAACACCATCATCATCTTCATAATAGTAGCCTTCGCCGTATTCCTGCTCATTCGCTATATCAACAAGCTGCGCCGCCAGTTTGAAGCGCCCAAAGCAGAAGCGGCTCCCACTACAAAAGAGTGCACTTATTGCTACTCCAAGATACCGATCAAAGCGACGCGCTGCCCGAACTGCACCTCCGAATTGAAGGCTTAGCTGCAATTGTCAGATTCTGTTTGATATGCATGGGGCAGGTGTGACAGACTGTGTCGCAACTCGCTGATATTAAGGTATAATTGGGGTCAAGATAAGTCAAGGAGAGCGGGATGGCGATACGACTGGGAAATCGTGAGCAGATACAGATGTTGCCGGTCTGTATTGAAGAGTACGTTC
>VGNW01000204.1 GCA_016865955.1 Chloroflexota bacterium
TTTCCCGATGATTAAGTTTGCCCGCTCCAATCAGGGTACTTGCATAAACCAGAGACCTGTAGTGAGTAAAGGGGACAGGGTTAAGAAGGGGCAGGTTCTGGTAGACGGCTCGTCCACTGAGGGAGGCGAGCTCGCTCTGGGGCAGAATGTGCTCTGTGTTTTCCTTAGCTGGGAAGGGTATAACTTCGAGGATGCTATTGTTCTTTCCGAGAGCTTAATTAAAGGCGATAGATTTACTTCAATTCACATTGAAAGATATGAAATCGAGGCCAGAGACACCAAGCTGGGACCTGAGGAGATAACCAGGGATATCCCCAATATCGGAGAGGAAAGCCTGCGCAACCTCGACGAGCAGGGCATTATTCGCATCGGCGCCGAGGTCGGCTCCGGCGACATCCTGGTAGGGAAGATAACCCCCAAGGGAGAGCGGGGCTTGACCGCTGAGGAGAAACTGTTGCGCGCCATATTTGGCGAAAAAGCCCGCGAGGTCAAGGACACCTCGTTGAGAGTGCCCCACGGCGAGTATGGCAAGGTTATCGATGTCCGTGTTCTGAACCGCGATGACGACCATGACCTTCCTCCAGGGGTCAACCAGATGGTGCGCGTGTTCGTGGCACAGATGCGCAAGATAAGCGAAGGGGATAAGATGGCAGGACGTCACGGCAACAAGGGCGTGGTCGCCCGTATTCTGCCCGAGGAAGATATGCCCTACTTGCCCGATGGTCGACCGGTTGAGATTATACTCAGCCCGCTGGGTGTGCCGTCTCGTATGAACGTGGGACAACTTATGGAGACACATCTGGGCTGGGCTGCCAGCACTCTTGGTTTTAAAGCCCTGTCCCCGGTTTTCGACGGCGCAGACACTATAGCTCTGGAAGATGCGCTGGCGCGCTCCTGGATTGCACGTCAGGCTGACGCGATTGACTGGGGCGGCGATGGTGGAGCTATCAAAATAGAGCAGGCCAAGGCGTGGCTGAAAGAGCGCGGGCTTGACGGCGGCAGGGTATTCGACGATAAACATAAAGGGGAGGCAAGGCGTGCCTGTCTGCGGCTCTGGCTGCAGGAAGTCGGGGTCGAGTCCTCATCGATGAGTAATCAGGAAATCGATAAGACTATAGAGAAGCTTTTTCAGGAGAAAGGGCTGATTCCTCCCATTGTGGGCAAGACGACAATCTACGACGGGCGCACCGGGGAGCCTCTGGACCAGCCTGTTACAGTGGGTCAGATATATATGATGAAACTGGTACACCTTGTTGAGGATAAGATACATGCGCGCTCAACAGGTCCCTATTCGCTGATAACGCAGCAGCCGCTGGGCGGCAAGGCGCAATTCGGCGGGCAGCGCTTCGGCGAGATGGAGGTATGGGCTCTTGAAGCCTATGGTGCCGCCCATAACCTTCAGGAAATGCTCACTGTGAAATCGGACGATGTCGTGGGAAGGGTCAAGACCTACGAAGCTATCGTTAACGGTGAGGATATACTGGAGGCAGGAGTGCCCGAATCATTCAAGGTGCTGGTCAAGGAATTACAGAGCCTGGGTTTGGCTGTGGAGGTGCTTAACGAAGACGAGGAGAAGGTAACGTACCTTATGGAATCTACGTCAGAAGCGCCGCGGCTGGGTATAAACCTGGCCGGTTTTGAGGAGAGTGAGTAATGCTCGAAGTCAATGACTTTACCACTGTTCGCATCTCTCTTGCTTCACCGGAGCAGATTAAGAGCTGGTCGTACGGTGAGGTGACCAAGCCGGAGACTTTAAATTACCGTACATTGAAGCCGGAGAAGGACGGCCTTTTCTGCGAGAAGATATTCGGGCCGACCAAGGACTTCGAATGCTATTGCGGAAAATACAAGAAGATAAGATATAAAGGCATTATCTGCGATAAGTGCGGTGTCGAGGTGGCTCGCTCCAAGGTGAGAAGGGAGCGCATGGGCCATATCAACCTGGCGGCTCCGGTCAGTCATATCTGGTTCGTGAAAGGCACGCCCAGCCATATGGGGCTGCTTCTCGATATTTCGCCGCGTAATCTGGAGCAGGTAATCTACTTTGCCAAGTTCGTTATCACCAGCGTCAACGAGGAGAAAAAAAGCCGGGCGCTGAAACAGCTTCGCGATGATGCAACCCAGCGCTTCTCGGAGATGGAGAAGTCGTTTAACGAGAAAATAGAGGCTCTGAAGGCGCAAGAGAGTTCGGGTCGTGATGAGGATAAAGTCCAGCAGGAAATTAAGGACCTGCAGCAGCAGCACGCCGAGGCGAAGAGGAAGCTGGATGGCGAATTGAGGGAGGAGATACAGGAGCTTGAGGAGCTTGCGCCGCTGACTCTGGTCAGCGCCACCAGAAACCGCGAGCTCAGGCAGAGATGGGGAGATGTCTTCAACTCCAGCATGGGCGCGGAAGCCATCCTGGAGATACTGGGCAGTATCAATCTGGAACAGATGCGTCAGGAGCTTTATAAAGAGTCTACCGCAGGCTCCGGACAGAGAAGCAAGAAGGCGATTAAAAGATTAAGAGTTGTGGAGGCTTTCCGCAAGAGCAGCAACAAACCGGAATGGATGATACTCACAGTGCTTCCGGTGCTGCCCCCGGAGCTGCGCCCTATGGTGCAGCTGGACGGCGGCAGATTTGCTACCAGCGACCTGAACGACCTCTACCGCAGGGTTATCAATCGCAATAACCGGCTGCGCCGCCTGCTGGAAATCGGCGCTCCGGAGATAATCACCCGCAACGAAAAACGCATGCTCCAGGAAGCCGTAGATTCGTTGATAGACAACGGTCGGCGCGGCAGGCCGGTGGTCACCGGTAACAATCATAAGCTGAAGTCTCTCTCCGATATGCTTCGAGGCAAGCAGGGCAGGTTCAGACAGAACCTCCTCGGCAAACGCGTGGACTACAGCGGCAGGTCTGTCATCGTAGCCGGACCCGAATTGAAGCTGCATCAATGCGGCTTGCCCCGAAGGATGGCTCTCGAGTTGTTCAAGCCGTTTATCATGCGCCGCCTGGTTGCTCGCGGCCTGGCGCTCAATATCAGAAGCGCCAAGAGAATCGTGGAGCGCGGCAAGCCGGAGGTCTGGGATATTCTGGAGGAGGTTATCAGGGAGCGCCCTGTGCTGCTTAACCGCGCACCCACACTGCACCGTCTGGGCATACAGGCGTTCCAGCCCGTGCTCATCAGCGGCAGCGCCATCCAGGTCCATCCGCTGGTCTGCGTGGCTTTCAATGCCGACTTCGATGGCGACCAGATGGCTGTCCATGTGCCTCTGTCCAAGGCGGCTGTGGAGGAGGCGAATAAGGTCATGCTCAGCGTCTACAACATGCTGCTGCCAAGCTCCGGCGACCCGGTGGTAGCACCGACGCTGGACATCGTTCTGGGCTGCTACTATTTGACCATGCTCAAACCCGGAATGAAGGGCGAGGGCATGATATTCAGCAGTTTCGATGAAGCCAAACTTGCCTATGAGATGGAACTCGTTGACAGCAGAGCTGAAATAGAGGTAAAGCAGGAAGCCGATGGAAAGAGAGTAAAGACCAGCGTCGGTCGCATCATTTTCAACGAGGTCTTGCCCAAAGAGATGGGCTTCCGCAATCAACTGATGGACAAGAAAGCCCTGAAAAGCATTGTGGCGGAATGTCACAGGCTGCTGGGCAATGAGAAAACTGCTGCCATGGTGGATAACATCAAGCAGCTTGGCTTCCATTACGCTACGAAGTCGGGTATCACTATTGCCATCAGCGATGTCAGAGTGCCGCCCGATAAGACGAAAATAATCCAGCACGCCGAGTCCAGGATTGCAGAAATAGACAAGCAGTTCCTCAGAGGCTTGATTACCGAGGATGAGCGCTACAATAGCGCAGTTCAAATCTGGACGCTGGCTACGGAAGAAATTCAGGCTGCCCTGGAACGCTCTATGGACAGATACGGGCCAATCTACATGATGGCTACCTCGGGCGCTAAAGGTAACATCTCGCAGATTCGCCAGATGGCGGGAATGCGAGGTTTGATGACTGACCCCTCGGGCAGAATCATCGACCTGCCTATCAAGTCGAGCTTCCGCGAAGGGCTTGCAGTACTGGAGTACTTTATCTCCACGCACGGCGCGCGCAAAGGTCTGGCTGACACCGCACTGAGGACATCGGACAGCGGTTACCTGACGAGAAGGCTCATCGACGTGTCTCAGGAGGTTATTGTCAGCGAGGAGGACTGCGGCGCTATAACCGGGATCTGGGTCTCGGAGCCTATAGACAAGGGTCTTCTGATACCGCTGACGGAGCGCGTCATCGGTCGCATGGCTGCCAGTCCCATAGCCAACCCTGCAACCGGCGAGATAATTATCGACCGCAATGAGGAGATTAACGAGGATAAGGCAAAAGAGCTTGTCAAAGCCGGCATTAAGAAGGTTCAGGTCAGGTCGCCGCTGAGCTGTCAGGCGCGGCGCGGTATCTGCCAGATGTGTTACGGCAGAAGCCTCGCCCGCGGTCAGCTTGTTTCCATCGGGGAAGCGGTGGGC
>VGNW01000205.1 GCA_016865955.1 Chloroflexota bacterium
ATGATCCGGCCTGGAAGGGCGTGCCCAGGAACTATCGTCTGCCCATCCGTGACATCCGGGCCTCGGTGGGAGCCGGCTTCCTCTATCCGCTATGTGGCACCATGCGCACCATGCCCGGCCTGCCCTCCCGCCCGGTGTTCATGGATATTGATATTGACCTGGAGACCGACAAGGTCGTCGGGCTGTCCTAGTCAGCGGGTATGGTGGATATAACAGATGCTAACTGAAATGGGAGGGCAATGGTGCCCTCCCCATCTTTCGGCTCTTTGTGAGCGTATCATGCTGGGGACATACAGGTAGTGAAATCGTTTTACAGGACGCTTCTCTTGTGCTATAATGAGTATCCAGCCAACTACAAACGAGGAAAGATCTCTTAGGTACAGTGTTTGGCCGCTTTCGGCCACAAAAAGCGCAGAGTCCCAGCTAAAAGAGCCAATCCGAAAACCTCAGGAATCAAGATGTATAAGGGTGTCAAGGGCTCAGCACGGTTTAGAACGAGCCATCGTCTAGTAGAGTTGTCAGATAGGCTCTAATGAGGAGGAATGTAACGATGAAAGACAAACGAACCATCATTCCCGATGCTGATGAGACTGAAAGCAAGTCCAGCCAGCCCAAGTTTGTCAAAACAGAAGTTAGCGGTTCAGTAACAGGTGGCACCATCATAACGGCGGGAAGGGACGTGACGTATGTAGAGACCAGTACGCCTAGTGACGAATTGAAAGCTGTTTTTGTTGCATTCTATAATGAACTTGAGACCCGTTGCGAAATAGACGAGGCAGCGAGAAAGGAAGTACAAACTCAAGTCAAGGAGCTGGAGGCGACACTCCAATCCAAGGAGCCTGACTTGGGCACGATTCAGCGGGCAAGAAAATTTTTGATGGAGAAAGGCGGTTGGCTAGCTGCGGCTGCAGGGACCATTTTTTCTAATCCCTCTGTAGTAAAAGTCGTAGAGACAGCGACAAAGAGACTGTTGGGTGGCTAGATCTGAGCCACTTTGATAACTGGACATTGTCCAAATTTTGGTGGTTAGTGGCATAATGTAGCTGAGACTCAGGATGAGGATGGCGAACGAGCATAGCTTAGCCCCATGGCGCTGGCGGTCAAGCTGACCGCTACGGCTGCCATCCGTGATGGGCATACTATGACGGTCGGGGAGCTCTCCTCTCGGCTTCTGGTCGGACGCTCCGCACAATTGCGAAGGAGTGTCCTGCGCAATGGACCATCCTCGGCTTGGGGGTCTTTACATCATGTCTCCCCTGTAGGAACATTCTCTCGCCTATTCCCTGCCGTTTTGTGTCACTGAACTTAGATGATAACCCAGAGATTCGCAGCAAAGTAGTGATTTTTGGGGCCAGTGTCTACTGATAATTGACATCTACAACCAAAGTAGAGCGATCTAATCGGCAAATCGAACGCCGTCGTTGTCCTCCTCAAGATGGATAGAGCGTTGTCACAGGTTTTTTTGGGCATAACAGAGCAGGAGAAACTGGCGTGCCTGAAGTGATGAAATGTGTCCAGGTGGACGTTGAGGACAATAATCGTACCAAAGGTAGCTCGCCTGCCAGAGCCAAAACGGAGATCAAAGCTCCGGTTATCGGCAGCACCATTATTACGGCCGATGGAGATGTTTACTACCAAATTACTCCATCTCCTATGACCGCTGCCCAACAACAGTGGTTTGAGCAGCGGTTTAGCGAACTCAAAGATATTATTGCTGGTCTTTATCAAGAGTTAGCAGCGCAAGATCGTCGTCAGTATGCAGGGGAACGATGGACATCACTGAGCACATTGGGGCGTTTACCCCGTTTAGCACATGCCTTTCTCAATCGTAAATTCGAATTGGGAATCTTGCGCCGATACCTGTTAGATGAGTCTAAAACCATTGTAGCAGTTACAGGTCTAGGAGGTATGGGGAAAACGTGGTTAGTTGCTTATATATTGAAGGAAGCTCAGACAGATTCTAAGTACGTTATCAGTAACAATGGAAGGATAGATTTTGATAGGCTCTACTACTTACGTTGCAATGAAGAGCGGATTAGTTTTGAGAGGATTTTTTTGGATCTTGGCCAACTTGCTGGGCGTTTTACGGAAATGGTCCAACTGTGGAGAGATGCTTCTCTCTCTTTGGAAGAGAAGTGCAATGCGCTAATTAACCTATTGTATGAGAACTGCTATCTCTTAATCTTTGATAACTTCGATAGCCTGTTAGATTCTGAGTGCTGCCTGCGTCCAGAATATCGCTCACTTGAGCAATTCTTTGGTTTCTTGCTAGAAAGGGAGCATCGATCAAAAGTCATAATAACCAGCCGCTTTCTGCCAAACCTGATCAGAAGACGGCAATTGATGAACTTTGTAGATACACCATTGACAGAAGGGTTGGCGGAGGATGATTCAGTGACTTTGTTGAGAGAGTTAGGGCTAGAAGACGAGGAAATGACTTTGCGCCAAATTGCTCGTCGCACCGGTGGCATACCGCGAGCGCTAGAAAGTTTTGTTGGTTTGGCAACCGGGCTCGATGCAAAGGACATACTCGCCAATGAAGCCCTTTTCCGAGGAAATGTCGTAGAGAATCTACTGCAAGAGCAATATGAACAGCTAACTGAAGAAGAACGGGAAGTCATGCAAAAAGTAGCCATATATCGAAAACCAGTTTGGATGGTGGGCATAGAGTACCTGACGAAGCGGCGTGAACCTGTGGATAGACTAGCATCCGTATTACATTCGGTCGTGCGTAAGCGGTTAGTATGGTGGGATGCTGAAGAAAAAACCTATAACATGCATCCTCTGGTTAGAGAATACACTTATGCTCAGATAAGGCAAGCAAAACGGCGAAAATGGCATTATCAAGCAGGAGAATTCTACGCTCACTTATCCAGCTATTTGGACGAGAAGCACAAACTAGCTGATGTGACAAATCAACTTGAGGCGCATTATCACTACTTTGCTGCTGAGGATTATGAAAGGGCAGGGCTGGTAGCCACAAATATTTTCAGGATACTATTTCGATGGGGCTATATCAATCTGTGCGAAGAACTTTGCAGTCAGACAGTGGACACCGTAGAAGGAGATACTAAGGCCATAGCATTGCATCAACTGGCCAGGATTGCCTTCCTAAGAGGCAAGATTGAAGCGGCGAAAGAACAGTGGACCCAAGCCTTGCGGATTTTTGAGAGTACGAATAACAAGGCAGGGATTGCATATGCACAGCATAGTCTTGGGAGAATCAGCCAGCTTAGGGGGGAATACTCCAAAGCGTTAGATCAATATGAGCTATGTTTGCGGTTGGAAAGAGAGTTGGGCGACTATGAAAAAGCCGGGGTTACACTTCACCAAATAGCTTACGTCCACTTTTTGCTGGGAGATTATGGACTCGCTTTGAAGGAATGTGAAGAAGCATTGGAATACCGATATAAGGCACGGCACGAACCCGGTGTCAGTATCTCGAGGCATCTACGTGGGATGCTGTACCACATACGTGGGGAGTACATCAAGGCAATGCAGGATTTTGACGCGAGTTTAGAAATAGACTCGAGGCACAGAAATCAGAATAGAATAGCGATTTGTCTCCGTTCCCAAGGTAACGTCTTATTTGATCAGGGCAAGTATGGTCTTGCGTTGGCAAAGTATGAGGAAAGCTTGAAGATACAGGAACAGCTAGAAAACAAGCTAAGCATCGCTGAATGCCTGGACTGCATAGGCAAACTCGATTTGGTGGAAGGGAGAATCGGAGAAGCAAAGACCAAGTTCGAAAAGGCTTTCCAGATGCGGCAAGAAGCTGGATTTCGGCTAGGAATCGCACAGAGCTTGCACCGGCTTGGAACGGTATACCAGACAATTGGAAATTATGGGAAAGCTACGGGATGCTTTCTCGAAAGCCTTCAGCTCAAAAGGGCACTCGGAAACAAGTTGGGAATGCTAGAAAGTTTCCTCGAGCTAGCTAGAATAGAGAAGCTACAGGAGAATTTCGGCACAGCAATGTCCAGGCTTGAGGAATGCCTAGAGATTAGCCATTATTTGGGATATGTAGCCGGCATAGGGGAGTCATTACTTGAGCTTGGGGAGCTAGACTTTCAAATCAGAGAATTCGGGAGGGCTCGGGACAGAGTTGAGCAAAGTCTGGAGATATTCCGAAAGCTCGGTCAAACAAAGAACATTGAAAAGTGCACGGACGCATTATGTAGAATCGACAGGGCAATGAAGGAGAATGCATGAGAATCTTGTTGGTATATCCCCGATGGGGCCAAGTAGATAGATTCCCGGGGAGGCCACCTATAGGCTTAGGATACTTGGCTTCATATCTCCGAGAACATGAGTCGATTATCTTCGACCAGCAAGTTGATCCTAGGCCGCTAGATTCTGTCATTATGGATTCTGCACCCAATGTGGTGGGGTTCTCTGTATCCACTTGGACATTCAGACAGGTGCTTGACACCATCAAGGTCCTGAAGGGGGAATATCGTTCGATCATTTGGGTTGCTGGTGGCCCACACCCCA
>VGNW01000206.1 GCA_016865955.1 Chloroflexota bacterium
TTACCAGCGGATTGCTGGGAATATACAGGCGGTCCTCCTCTCTGTCGGCGTATGTGTTGGCGTATTGAGCTATGGCTATGAGAACAGCCATCGTTGCCAGAAAAATCCCCGTAGCCGTCCATTCCGGCGTTGCGCCGTCAAGCCCCAGAATAATGGCGCCAATCCAAAAAGGAGACCAGAGCCAGACAAACGGAGGAACATTTGCTTTCCATAGACCTGCTAGTGTCTGTTTCATACCCTTCTCGGAGGCTGCGGAGCTACAGGGAGATGCTACTGCCCGCTAAGTCCTTTGCATCCCCAGGGGTGAATGCGCTTAACCAATAAAGGAAAACCGATTATAAAGATAAGGCAGGCAAGGATAGCGAAGCCCCAATGAATAAGACTCGAAACCGATGTGGCGAACAATATCAGTATGATAAATATCCAGGCCAGTCCCAGGAACTTATTGCATCTCGGGCTGTTATTAAGAGGGTCTTTGATACGCAGTAGCAGCCCCATGATTGTCAAAGGTAGAGTTACAGCCAGCAGTGCCATAGACAACGCCGGGTCGAATATCCCCAGATGCCAGAATACGGGAATAAGGACAAATGAGCCCAGCAGCATAACAGCCTCAATAGCCATCGCAGTTTTTACATTTAACTTGAAGCCGACCGTATTGACGTCGTATACACCCTCACCCGACCTTGTTTGAATGAGTCCGGCATTTAGAGCCAGATGCGTTTTCCTGAGCTTTTGTGTAATTCCGAATCCGAAACACCACACAAAAAAGAACGCGGCAAAGGCGATAATGAAATCGTTAAGCGGTGCCACAATCAGCCAGGCAACTACAGGGAATAATGCCAGACCGAGGGCAAAGATAATGGGATGGAGAACCGTCTCCTTGAATCTGAATGGCGGCACCGAATATGATACACCGGCGAGCCACCCCACTATCATTGCTAGAATCAAGGCATAGTTCAGGGTGAATATCAACAAGGCAATCAGCAACATGCCCGCGATGATATTCTGTACTATAAAAGCTCTTCTGGCTAAACTGACTTCCAGGTCGCCGCTGAGAAGCGGATTTGTCGGACCATAAAGCCAGTCTTCGCCCCGGTCAGCGTAGGTATTGGAGAACTGGGCGATGGCGCCGATAATCATCAGCGTTATAAAGAAAAGAACGAGCGGCCCCCATTCGGGCGTTTCACCGTCGAGTCCGAGGATAATGCATGCGAGCCACAGGGGGACATACATCCAGATCCATTGAGGTGCATTTGCCTTCGCCAGCGCGGTCAGGGTGCGGGTGCCTATGTATGCCTCCTTCAGGGTAAATTGAGCCGGACGATGTTCAGGAAGATACGGGCAGCGATTTCTTCGCCATTATATGATCCCAGTCGGTGGCAGCTTTATATTGCTCAGGCAAGGGTTTTACAAAGTCATCGAACCGCTTCTGGTCTATTACTCGAACAGCTTTCTTGGCAATACCCCGGCAGTAGTTGCACTTGTGACAATTCGTCCGACATTTACTTGATTGGAAGTAATCCAGGAACCCATCGAGTTTCTTGTTATCGACATAAACAGGGGGGTCTGAGATAATCCTGGCTTCGTCTCCCCTTGAGCTGGGAATCAGCGGCACAATTTCTAACAGGTTCCCGTCGTAGCTTTCTTCCGCGTAGGCTTTCGCGACTTCCAGAATCAACTTGGTACTTGTTGCCCGTCCCTTTACCTTGAAGAATTGAATGCCCAGGTCGCGATAGACCTTGATATCCTCCGGCCTGATAAACGGTGACTTGATTATTTCGGCGAAATCGTTGAGCTTTATTTGCTCACATTTTATAACGAGATATGATGTCGCCAGCCGGTGTTGCATAGCGTCCTTGCACTCGTCTTCCTGTGAACCGTGTGCAAATATATTGTAATGGTAATTTAGGAAGGGGCATCCCAGAACGCATATCGAGTTCATCAAGACTTCAAGTTCGCAGTGGGTGGCGCTGCGAATCGCTCTCAGGAGTTCGAAATCCCTGTTCTTCATAGGGTCAAGAACGATTCTGTCCACCCCCATTGCCTCCCATATCTTTACCGAAGAGACAGAATCTATGCGGTTGGTAACCGATATGCTTACACCTATCTTGGGGAAATACCTCTTCACTATATCAGCGAGATAGGGAAGGCTGATAGTAACCATATCCACTTCGCATTCATTCAACCAGTCGAGCAGAGCAAGAATCCTCTCCCTTCCGCTGTCAGTGAACTCTCGGTTCCCCATACAACTTGCATTCAAGAGGTAATTAAACTTGATACCGATGGCGTGAGCCTTCTTGATATGAAGCCTCGCATCCTCCAGGGAAACCTCGGGAAGTGCAAATGAAGCCCTGCCGCTCCCTACGATTGAGGAATTCAAGGAACCAAAAAGCTCAGATACTTTTTTGTAAATGCCCTGTTTCTCTAGCTGGAGAATGAGGTCGTCGTCCCAGGATGTGGCTAAACATATGAACCTGTCCATCGCATTTCCCTCCCTTCCTTACTCCCATCTTTTCATAAACCGCACCTAGCGACGGAAGATTGAGCCGGATTCGAATAGACCCCATATCCCTTGACCTGCGAGTCGAACGGCAGCGGATATGGGCGTATATGGCTAAATTTATCATTCAATCGGTCTTCTGTCAATTCGCCTTACTTACCATTTCCTACCGAAACCTCCAGACTCCAATTTATAAAATTGGATAGTTGGTGGCATTAGGGTAGGGAGTTGGTTACAAATACTTTCGAGAATGCGTAGCCGAGACACATTAGCGCAAGTATGGCCGCCGTAATCATGGTAGCATGCGGGAAACGGTCCAGCAGCGGCAGGGTATAGCGCGGGGTATTCAGGGCTCTCCATGATAATATGGTGTATACCACCGAGCTCACTAGAAACAGGACTGCACACGTCTTAAAAGCTATTGCATAGGGACCCGAGACTATCAGCCACGTGACGGGAATCATGGTGACGCATACTGCCCACATCGCATTCGTTAGTTTGCGCTTTCCGAAGACGACGGCCGAGGTTCTCAGCCCGGCCTGCACATCCCACTCATAGTCCTGAACAACAGTAGAAATATAGAGGACAACGCAAACTTGAAAGAAGAAAACAAAGGCCAGCCAGCCCACCATTGTCTCTCGAGCCAGCGTGTATCCTGCCGAGAAAAGAAGTGCGCAGCAAAGGCACATACATGCAATATCGAAAATCGGCTTTGTCTTGAGTCTGATGAAAGGATGGGAATATAGAACACCGCCCAGGAGGCACGCGAGCAGCGTAAGCAATGCAAACAGATTACTTACCAGAAAGGCCAGTATAACTATTAAAACAACTGTCACCGCACAGAATACCTTGCATTCTCTTAGCGTGACTTCTCCGGTGAGCACCGGCTGCCGCGTCAGATTCATGTCTTTCTGCATGCCATCATGGTATCTATCAGAGTCGCGGTCTGAGTAGAAATTCAGCGCGAAAGAAAAGCTGGCAATCAAAATCAGAACCACAAAACCGAGTATTGCCCTGGCCCAATCCGTTCCTTCGTATGCCCCTACGGCAAACGGAATCAGAAAGCTGAGAGAGAATGCAGGCCATGAAGTAATTCTCCCCAGCTTCAGGTACTTTGTGATTGTCGTACTCATGTGTACAAGGTAGACACCGTCGTTGGGTTTACCTCATTCCCGCTTTTGATACCAGGAGAGTCTCTTTAAATCTGGGCACCGAGTTATCGACTGATTTCGCTCTAACTGGGGTTATTGACGATCCTGCCTTCAAATTCATAAGTCACATTTGGATTAACTTCACAGTGCATCCGGACTATCGGTGATTTGTTCTCTCTACGCTTAATCTTGATATGCCCCGAGAAATTTATTTCTCCGCTTGGTGTTTTCACCTTGGTAGTCATTGTTGCCCTCAAATGAGGTGCCCACTGGTCGTTCTTGACTTCTCCAGAATGGCGAAGTATCGCCAGCATTGCCTCTTCAAACAACTCTTTCATGTGTGCAGCTTTCACTGCGCCTGGGAATACCCCCTTAGCAATCACACCAGCGGCAGTGAACTCGAACTGGTCTTCTGCAGCCTCATAGTCGACAACCTTGAGCCGATAAGGAGCGCCACCACCGAATGGTTTCACCGTACCTGCAGGGCGTCTCACACTTCGAAATACCCTTTCTATATCGCTCAACTCAAGATGCACTTTTTCGCTCATAACGAAGCCACTACTTCCTCTTAGGCAACCGGGGGTTCCCTTCAAACTCGTAAGAGATTATCATCTACCTTCACCCTCGGTCGTGTTAATATTCAATAATATCCATGCGCCACGTGGCTGTCAAGCACAGACTCCGAGAGAGACCGTTTAGCAACTTGAGAAAAAATCCCTTAAAAAATGGGAGAGGGTATAGCGGACAATAGTTGAAGCTGTTATTGTTAAGGAAAGGAATACTGGAGGCTAAGATATGGCAAAGGTGAGATGCA
>VGNW01000207.1 GCA_016865955.1 Chloroflexota bacterium
TTTAAACCGCCGATGCGGTTTTTGCATGCTCGGCTATTTTCTTCACAGGCCCCAATTTCTTGAGCCGCTCGCTCATTTCTTTGACCAGAACAGGGATTCTCTTGCCCTCGGGGTCTATGGCAAGTTCCATTCTCAGTCGCTCTTTCTCTATACCGTAGGATTCGAGCAATTTGTGAAGAAGGATAACCCTTTTCCTAGCTTCGTAATTGCCGTCCTGGTAGTGACAATCGCCGCCGCGACAACCGAGTATGAGCACACCGTCAGCCCCCTGTTTGAAAGCTTTGAGAATGTGAGAGCTATCGACCTTGCCGCTGCAGATAATGGGTATCCAGTTCTTCACCTGCTTGGCTAATTCGCGTTCATCTGCCAGATAACCCCAGCCGAACTTGCAGGAAAAGCACACCAGTTTCGGTTCATATGCAGTCATTTCTTCATCCCCTTCGAGCGTTTATTTCAGAGCCGAGCAGACTTTAACAATTCTCTCCTCGGTATCGTCATCGACCAGCCTTCTGGCATCCGAGGGACAAGCAACGACACACATCCCGCACGATTTGCACTTGAACATGTCTGTTGACGATACAGTCTTGCCTTCGACGTCCACCAGATGGGCGGCATCATAGTTGCAGGCATACACACATATGCCGCAGCCGCTGCACCTCTCCCTGTCCGCCTCTACCGCATACAGCGATTTCTCGAAGCCGATAGAGATACAGGCTTTGCAGGAGAGACAGGGGCCGCAGGTAGCACATCTCTTAGCCTCCGCTCTGGCTTCTTCAAGCGTAAGTCCCTTCTCGAATAACTGGAAGTGTAATCTCTTCTCAGGCGGTATCCATACCACCTCGATTTCGGATTTGTAACTTCTTCTCAGCGGAAGAGGATATGCTTGATAGTCCCTCTTCCTGCCTTCCCTCATATCCAGCCCTCTGAGGTATCGCTCTATTGACTCGGCAGCGATCATGCCCTCTTTCATTGCTTCGACCATGAAACCTATGCGCCTGACATCGCCGCCGATAAAGACCTGCTCCTTCCTCAAACTCTGCAAAGTGAAGGGGTCTACTGCAATCCTGCCTTTCTCATCGAGAATGCCTTCCCTCTGCAAGAAAGCCCTGTCGGGCACCTGCCCCACAGTGATTACGAGTATGTCTCCCTTCAAGTCGACGCAATCTGTGCAATCAAACTTGGGATTGAAGCCGGCATCATCGAATACGCTGGTGCACTTGGGACAGTTAATACCCTTGAATTTACCCTGTTCGCCGATAATCTTCTGCACGCCGCGTGAGTACACTATCCTGAGACCTTCCTCCCATGCCGCCCGTATCTCCTCTTCATCGGCAGGGATGCCGTCCCTAGTGGATTTATCCTCACTCTCAAGGCAGACAATGGTCACGTCGCCGCCCAGTCTTCTGGCTGTTCGTCCAACGTCGAAGGCGACATTACCGCCGCCGATAACAACAAGCCTCTTTCCGCTAAAATAACCGGGTTCGATATTGCCATGACTGACTTCATAAAGGAGCGTGTGACCGTACATCACGCCCGAGAGGTCCTGCCCTGCCACGACCTCGCCATCGAAGGTCAATACTCTGGGGTAAGGTGTTCCTTTAGCCAGGAAAATAGCCTTGTATCCCTCGTTCTGCAGCTTTTCGAAGGTGAGTTTGCCCTCGCCCAGCTTGGTTCCGAACTTCACATCTATCCCGGCAATTCGTACCAGGTTATCGACGGTTGTTTTCAAAACCTCCTCGGGCAGACGATAGTTCGGTATCAGCCACAGCGCCCCTCCCAACCTTTTGTGGGATTCAAATATAGTGACACGATAACCCTTCCTGCTCAGAACATAGGCGCACATCAAGCCGCCGGGTCCGCCGCCGATAACCGCCACATTCTCCTTGTTTTTTACAGTATTGAATTCCTCTTTCTGGCTCAAGTAGTCCGTGAAGGTATCCGAGAGGAACCTCTTCAGGAGCCTTCTCCTTATCGCACCGCCCTTGGTCTTGTAGTTGCACTCCAGCTCGCACAGACCGCAGATATAGCCGCAAACATTGAAAAAAGGGTTCTTCTCATAAAGGTATTCGCTTATCTGTATTATCCCTTGCTTTGCCTCATTCGGGTCCTCGGGAAGCAGAGACATAAGCACATTCGTCCGCTGGATATCCTCATTAATGGGACACTTGATTTGACAGGGGGGCAGAGCCTGCTTCATTGCCTCCTCGGCACGCGCTATTCCTTTGCTTTCAGTTGTCCACATAGTAACGCCTCCTGCGCAAGTTCTACTGTTATCTCATTTTAAAGCACAAATATTCCCTCTAAGAGTCAACCGAAGGAAAACGCAGAGTCCGTGGGCGAATATGATCGTTCTTACTCTGAGTTATCACCAAAAACTGAGGGTAATCGGAGCTTCGCCATCCTTTCGTTCATTAGTCCGGCAGCCCTGTCGCCCGGCAGAACCCGCTCAAAAGCCGGCGATTTGTGAAATTTATCACTATCTCCTTATAGTATAAGTCAAATCGAGCAAAAAGTCCAGAGGGAAAAACCTTTGTCGTAAGTTAATTTTCACCTAATTTTATCTTTCAACTGGGCATAGGTTGCTGCCAGCGCTTCGGGCAGCACCTTTGTATCTGACAGCACCGGCATGAAATTTGTGTCCCCCTTCCAGCGGGGCACGATATGGGTATGAATATGTCCCTCTACTCCGGCGCCAGCCACCCGACCCAGGTTCATACCGATGTTAAACCCCTCGGGGTGGTATGCTTCTTTTATAGCCCTGGCGCTTCTTCTCACCAGGTCGAAGTGCTCGAACATCTCTTTATCGTTCAAATCGTCGAGAGAAGCTAGATGTCTAAAGGGTGCCACCATCAGGTGTGCCGTATTATAAGGATAGATGTTCAGGATTACGAAATTCATCTTTCCCCTGAAGAGTATATAGTTCTGACTGTCTCGGTTCTCCTCCGGCTTCCGGCATAAGATACATCCCGCGGGCTGCTCACACTTTAAATACTCCACCCGCCAGGGCGCCCATAGCTTTTTCATATGCCCTCCTTGGCACGGGTCAGTGCCCTCGGGCATTTTAACAGAAGCAGACCCTTTTTTCGAGGGTAGATACCGTCTTGGACGGGGAACAAAGATATGATATACTCTTTTGGCGGGATTCACCGACACCGAATCGGTTCGCGAATAAGGGGGTTACGATGGTTTCTCTTTACCTTACCTCTATGGGTGAGGAGGCGGGGAAAAGCGTTCTCTGCGCCGCTCTGGGTAGAAAATTTAAGATGGCCGGGCGCAAAGCAGGATTCTTCAAGCCCGTAGCCATACTAACGGCAGTTGCCGGCGCTGTCGATAAAGATGCAGAGTTCATAAAACATGCCCTCACCCTGAGCGAGCCTCTGGATTTGCTCTGTCCCGTATCGCTAAGCGCCAGGGACTCAGCAGCCGCAGCTACCGAAAAGGAGCCTGCCTGGCTGAAAAAGGTTAAAGATACCTTTACCAAGGTTTCCCAGGGCAAGGACGTTGTTCTGGTCGAAGGTGCAGGTGACTTCAAGCCCGGCAGCGCTGCAGCGGTTATAAATGGCAAAGTTATAGAAGCCCTGGGCGCCAAGGTCATACTCGTTGTCCGTTACCAGAGCGACATGGATGCCGGTCAAATCGCCTCTGTCGCAAAGGCGATAGGGGGACGATTGCTGGGCGCGTTAATCAACGCAGTGCCGGAACGCAGGATGGCACAGGTGAAATCGAATCTCGTCCCGTCGTTGCAAAAGGAAGGCATCAAAATCCTCGGCGTCTTGCCCGAGGACCGCGCCCTGTTCACCATCAGCGTGGGTGAGCTTGCCGAGCACCTGGGCGGAAACATCATCAACTCACCGGAGAGCTCCGGGGAGCTTGTGGAGAGCGTGATGGTGGGCGCGATGTCCTCCGACTCGGCATTATCCTATCTGAGCCTCAAGCCCAGGAAGGCGGTAATCACTCGCGGAGACCGCCCCGACATCCAACTGGCGGCTCTGGAGACCTCGATAAGCTGCCTAATCCTGACGAACAACATAAACCCTGCTCCCAACGTCCTCAATCTTGCCCAGTCAGCCAATGTGCCCATAGTCATGGTGAAAGAAGATACCCGGCACACGCTGGACTCCGTAGAGGGAGCATTCGGCAAGGCAAAATTCTCCCATGAAAAAAAGGTGGAGAGGCTGGAGCAGCTTCTGGAGCAGAATGTGAGCCTGGGCGCAATTTACCAGGCTGTATAAACCCTGAACTCTGAATTAACGTAGCGGGGCGTCCTTCGCAGGAAGGACGCCCCTTTCCCTGTGTCATTGCGAGATCGTCCGCCGCAGGCGAGACGACGCGGCAATCTCAACGACCTTATAGGGGCGACCCGATGGGTCGCCTGAATAGAACCGGGCGTATTGCGTCAAAATAAAG
>VGNW01000208.1 GCA_016865955.1 Chloroflexota bacterium
ACCGGAAAGATTCGTAGCTTCATCCCAGTCACCTTGCTGGTAGTAACGTACAGACATGTCGCCATATATTTCCGTCAATGCGTCCAAAGTGGCAGCAGTTCCAGCCAGCCGCAACGCTCTGGGCAGTATGGCATCTTCCAAATCTGTAATGATGCCACGAACCAACGTTTTAAACTGCTCGGAATCCGCCACTGGAACCTTGGCTTGACCTCTTACGCCTATAGCTTTAAGTTTCTTGGAGCCCATGACAGCACCCATGCCCGTTCTCCCTGCAGCACGTCCATGGTCATTGATGATACATGCCATCTTGACCTGGTTCTCGCCTGCCATCCCTATGCACGCGATACGGGCTTTCTGGTCTCCCATAGCGTCTTTAATATGCTGTTGCGTTTCATAGCAGTCCTTGCCCCAGATTTGAGACGCATCACGTAACTCAGCGCGGCCGTCAACTATGGATAGCCAGACAGGACTGCCGGCGCACCCTGTAATAACGATGCCATCGTAGCCAGCGAAGCGGAGTTCGGGGCCGAAGAATCCCCCGCTGTTTGCCTCACCCCAGATACGGGTAAGCGGGGAAAGCGCACAGACGCTGTAGCGACCTGCCGATGGCATTGCAGTGCCCACAAGGGGACCTGTCATAAAGACGAGCGGATTTTGGGGACCCAGGGGGTCGGTTTTGCTATTAACCGTATCGTAGATAATGCGTGCCGCCAGGCCGCTGCCGCCGATAAAGGCTCGGGCATATTCTTCTTTAATCGGCTCATCCCACAGTTTTCCCTTACTCAGGTCAACATGCAGGATTTTGCCCATATAGCCGTTCATTTCTATTTCCCTGCTCTGAATAATTCTAGAAATCTACTGCTCGTCCGTCGTAAGCATAGAGGAAAAGCCGCCGGGTCTCCTCGACAGAGGGTGTTCGAATAGCGGTGACCATTTGCGTATCGTTTAATGCATCGTCCACCAGTTTATCTAATTGCTCCTCGTAAGCTTTGCGAGCTATGCCGACTTCGGCAACGTTGGTCGGATTGCCCACTTTGCGGCACAGGTCACGTATATGGTTCGCCAATGCCCTTGCCGCTTTTTCCCCGCCGTCGTTGGAAAAACCCAGGAAGTTAGCTAACTCGGCGAAACGCTCGGGAGCTTGAGGAGCGAAAAATTCTATACTGTACGGAAGAAAGAGCGCTACGGCACGACCGTGAGGGACATGAAATGCGCCGCCCAGAGAGTGCCCCATAGCGTGTGCCATTGAAGCCATAGCATTGCCGAAGCCGAGCCCCGCGCATGTTGCAGCATTGTGCATCTTCTCGCGCGCTTCCATATCCTGCCCATCTTCCACAGCGCGCGGCAGGTATTCAAACACAAGGCGTATGGCGTGCAGACAAAGACCATCAGTGAGGTCTGTGTGCCAGGTGCAGGTGTAACCCTCCACAGCGTGAACCAGAGCATCGAGTCCTGTATCGGCGGTCAATCGGGGAGGCATGCCAGATGCCATCTCAGGGTCAACTATTGCTATATCCGCAATATTCTCCGGGTGCCCTAATCCCATCTTGCGTTTTTCCGCAGTGTCGGTCAGCACGATACCCCAGGTCACCTCGGCTCCGGTGCCGCTGGTGGTCGGGATAGTGATAAGGCGTGCTTTCTTGCGAAGACCAAGCTCTCCAACAGGGCCAATAGCAGCAGGCTCGATGTCCGGTCGTTCATACAGAATCCAGATTGCCTTGGCGGCATCGATTGGCGAGCCTCCTCCCAAGCCGATAATCCAGTCCGGCTGCACATCCTGAGCCATCTCAGCCCCCTGACGGGCTGTCTGCACGCTCGGGTCTGGTTCTACCTTGTCGAAAATATGAACTTCGATGCCTGCCTTTTGTAGATGCGTTTTGACCTTTTCCACCACGCCGATTCGAACTATCGTTATATCCGTTACAATTAGGGCACGTTGCCCCTGTAGCTCATCGAGAGCATCCAGAGCGCTCTCGCCGAACACAATCCGTGGAGAGACGAAATTCCACACCTGTATTACCTCTCTTTACCGTCAGTTGGGAAATTCAGAGGGCACGCGTAGAACGCAATTTACCAACTCCTTAGCTGACCTGGGATACCTGAGGACCTTCATCAGATTGCCCTTCAGCTTGAACTTGCGGGTCATCAGCCCCTGTATTGGGTCGAGTTTACCTTCGATAGTCTTGCGCCAGGTGGTGAAGGAACCGCGCATGAAGTACTGCGCCTCACGCGCATGTTCGCTCTCTATCATGGCAGCATCTGTGACCTTGCCGTGGTACAGACCGATGAAGAAATAGACCGTCTTCGGGTATGCTTCGTCCGCTTCCACAATGAATATCCAATCCCCCTCCCAGTCCTTACCCGATTCCTCGTAAGGCTTACTGGCGTTTATCTGTCTGGCGAATTCCTTTACCCACTCATCGGTGGGAAACTTGAAGCCCATTTTCCCCCTCCTTTGTTGATTTTAAAGCTATCTCCTGTCAAAGATGTATGAAGTTCCGCTTCGAGCGGATCGCTTATTTAGCTTTCCACCTCTTTTTTACATCCGCTTTTTTGATACCGAAGCGTTTGTTCAAAAATTCGTAAGTGTTTTCCAGGTCTCTATTCAAGTCCTGAATATTCTTTTTGTTTGCGTGGAGACAGGAATCCTCAGGAACAGTTTGTCCTTTAGCAGGAAGGGCATATATGTCCATAAGGTCGCCTTTTCTTTCTTCCCTGAAACGGATATTCACCTTCTGTCCCACGAACACGTCGGTGGGTGCTGTCACAATCTGAACAGGCAGAGCGGTGTCAGCGCCTTCAATCTGAACATAGCCCAGTACGAAGGGCAGCATTTCGAGAAACGCTTCCGCCGAGAACAGCATCACGGAAAAGGTGTGCACCTTGCCTTTGAGCGGCAGCTCTATCCACTTTGTTTCAGCCACCCTGCAGGCAGGGTTCCAGCAGTGCACTCGGGGAGGGCAGTACACGGTTTTGCATTTGGGACATTTCGTTCCCAGAAATTTCCTGTCAATCAGTCCCTTAAAGAACTTCGATACCAGGCCGTAGCTGTGATGATACAGCACGCCGTGAGGCCGATATATCACCATGTATTCGGCTTCCGGTGACTCTTCAATTTTGCCTGGTCCGGAAGGCGCTCTGACTATTTCGTAACCTTTTACCGTCCAGTTGCCTTTTCGGGCATACTCTTCCCACTCTTTCTTGATGGGTGTCGCCTTGTCCTCAATTACTCTTACTTCACCTGCCATTTCACACCTCCCGAATTAGTCTCTGGAGTAGATGATTACGCCGCCCTGACAGCCTGTGCCGCCGTGTCCTGTGGTTATAGCTTTGTTTGCATTCTTAACTTGAAGGGTTGCATCACCGAGTTTCTTGCGAATCAGTCCCGCCAGTTGCCAGTGCAGAAAGAGGGTCTGCAATAAAGATGTCGCCCCGACCGGATGCGTAAATGCAGTTAGACCGCCGCTGAGCTGGCAGGGAAGCTCACCTTCACGCTCGACAACTCCCTCACGAATCAGTGTCTTGCCCTCTCCGCGCGGGCAGAACATGAGGTCTTCATACAAACAGAGTTCTACACCGTCGTACGGGGCAAATAACTCTGCTACGTCTATTTCCTTCAATGGGTTCCGGATGCCAGCCTGCGCATAAGCCTGTCTCGCTGCCTCTCTGGCGAAGCCGAAGTTTGCCATCTCCGGATAGGGTGTTTTCAGCTTGCCGTATTTCACCGGGTACCGCTTCTCGTCAGCCTTGTAAACGCCGTGATATGCCCAATCTGCTAACCTGTCCCCAGGTCTCATCGAGTCAGTGCCCAGACCTACCCCGGCTATCCACATCGGGTTATCGGCGAGTCGCTTTGCCGCCTTTTCCGAGCCCATTAGAAGGCAGCAGGCACCCTCGCTGATAAGGGCGCAATTCCATCTCCGATAGGGCCAGGCTATAATCCTGTCTTTGTAATAGTCATCGAGCGTTACATAACCTTTGCCGTGTTCGGCTCGCCACTGTGAGAAGGGGTTATGCACTGCATTGTTGCGATTTCGCACCGCAAGCCGCCCCAGGTCATCAATGGTCTCGCCGTACAACTGCATGTGCCTGGTCTCAAGCGCAGCATAGTAGCCGTTGTAAAATCCGCCTACGGTAAAATCCCAATCGGTATCGGAAGCCGAAGCTATGAACTCATTGGTTGTGGCAGTATCTACCTCCGACATCCATTCCCAACCAGCTACCAGTATCAGGTCGAATTGGCCAGATTTTATCAGGAAGTAGGCATTGATTAAGGCGTCCATCGGTGTGCTTCCTCCTGCCTCAACCCTGTAACCGCCTTTTCTATGCAGCCCTATGTAGTCCTGAACGATCCACGACATACAAAGCTGCTGGTTTAAGTGGTCGCTAAAGTAGCTGCTCTGCA
>VGNW01000209.1 GCA_016865955.1 Chloroflexota bacterium
GCCCCCTTTTTGCCGTTCGCCCCAAGCCCTTTGAAGGACATTTTTCTAAATGTCGTTGCGAGTCCTTCTTCAGGAAGGACGTGGCAATCTGGTGGGGTGGGGGTGTGCTGAAAGCTGCCCGCAGAATTAACGGGTAGGTCGGAGCACCTGCTCCGACCTCGTAGGGGCACAAAGCATTGTGCCCAAAAATTGTAGGCGGCATCTTAGGCTATGATACAAGGTTGCGTATCTCCTAAAAGGGCGAAAATATGTCTCTTGAAATTCATCTTCTTCGGTCGTTATAATCAACGCGTGGATACCCGAAGCAAGGAAAAGCGTAGTCGCATAATGGCCGCCGTCCATAGCAAAAATACGACCACGGAGCTTCTCGTGCGCCGATTTCTCTGGTCTCACGGTATCAGATATCGTATTCACCCCTCATATCTACCGGGTAAGCCCGATATTATAATATCGCGTTGCAAGTTAGTTATATTCGTTCACGGTTGCTTCTGGCACGGTCACGAAAACTGTTCTAGAGGGCGTCCGCCTAAATCGAGAGTAAGGTATTGGAAATCCAAGGTCAAGGCTAACAAGAAGCGAGACTGTTTGATTGAGGAAAAACTAAAAGCGGAAGGATGGCGCCAATTGGTAATCTGGGAATGTCAATTAAGAACTCAAAAGTCAGCCTCGATTGCACTGCCCAAAGTTCTGGATAGTATATTAGATATGTGCCCGGAAATTGCCTTGAAGGGTGCGAACCGTCCTTAACTTCACCGAGCCCTATGGTATTCCTCTCAGGAAGTACGGGAAGTGTCTGTGAAAATCTGCATATTGTTTGAGTTTTGCTTCAGTAGTCGCTTTATCATCATCGATGAGATAGCCTAGTGCCTGGCGCAAAGTTCGACCTGGTGAAACGAGACAAGGTAACTTTTCTTGAAGATGCAGCCGTTCTTTGGTACTCAGTACTGGCACGTTGATTTTTTTTGGCTTTGCCCAATTTAGATTGGCGAATCGCCAGCGCTGAAATACTCTCTTTACCGTCGCTTTCTCAACTCGCGGGCATACTATGCCCGTCAATGTTAGTATCCCAGTGCCATCGGAGTAGTTAAAGGATGAGACAGGCTGAAACATGAGCGGCATAGCTCCAGGCAGGGCTTTTTGGGCTGCAGTTTGGAGCATTTCTTGCACCAAATAAGCGAAGTCATCGGATAGCGCTGGTGGGTCAGCAGTTGGGTCAGGCATTACAGTTACGAACTTTTTCCTGAATTCTTCAGCCTTTCTATCTTCAGACCCTCTATCTATGTAGTCTGTCGGGTCCGCACGCAACGTGATCTTGATCATGCTGAATGCGGCAACTTTGCCAAGGAGAACCATAAAATCCTCGAAATGCCCATATTCGAGTCCAGTGTAATCCAGCCAGAAGATACTTTTTTCATCGTTTGCTTCGTATTGAGACAGAAAAGACTTGAGCCGCGTGTTTTGAAGCCGAATCGTACCGCAGGGAAGATGAAACTTCTGGCGCTTGTATGTTTCTTTATCTTCCTCGATGGAAACCATTTTGATGTCCGGGTAGAACTCATACAGCATGCGGAAGTCCTCTAAATAGGGACCTCCCAAACCATAATAGGTATACGCAGATAAATCGCCATCTAATTTTTCAAGACGCTTGATAGCTTCGATAAGGGCAAAGCGATCTACTGCCTTATTTAAACGCAGGTGGTATGGTGGATGTTTCATTTAACAGCTTCCTTGAACACAATATCGAAGCACTTTTCTCCGACCACCGACGGATCGGCATCGGGGTCACTAAAAAGATACTCTGCGACTGTTTTTACCTCATTGGTATCTTTAACAAACGAGATGCGCCGCTTCATTGGCTCCAGCCTTTTCGGTAAAGGGAGTTCCGGCTTATATTGCGCGCCTTCGGGGACAGACCTTTTAGTAGAAATGAAAGGGAGATGCTGTGCTTCGGATTTAATCTCCTCGAACGAGAGCGGCCTTCCGGATTCGATGTGTTTCTTGGATTCATCTGCGCGCCCCTTCCACTTGTTCGTGTAATCAGTGAAGATACGCATCCCTTCGCGCATTTTATTTTTTATTTGAAGGTAAAGCGGAGACGACGCATCTATGCCTCGCTTGGTCGTCGTAGTAGGTAGTTTAGAAGCGTCATCTGCCTTGAACTCCACTATCCCTGAAATTGCGATGAACTGGGTATGATAGCGCGGTACGCCGGCTTCCCCCCAACCGGTCATTTCGGTGCGGTCACAGTACAGCACGGCCCTGTCGTTACAGAGGACTGTCCACCCGGCATCCAACGACGAATATCTCTTCTCCTCTTGCTCGCTTGCAATCTCATCTTCAGAGGGAATGGGTCTTGTGAATCCCACCGTTAGGAATACTTGGACGCCGTCATCGGTTTCTGCCTTAAAAATAAAGGGCTGAATTGTGGGGACTTTCCTGTACCGAGTGCTTTTATTAAAAATAAGGCGAGTGGGAGATGGCTTCACATTGTCGCTGTTGATTTTGACTTCGAAGCCTTTGTCTATAATGAAGGCGTAGTGGGTCGACACGATACGCTCAAGTTCTGACTTAAAGGCTTTGGCATCATCGCTGAATCGTTTCGCTATACCAGGATATAAGTCACCTATCACAATGGTGGTCCCGTCCTTCTCTTTCGACGCCTTGGCCGCTCTTACAGGGATTTCCCATTTGTCCTCGTCTGCTATCCATTCTGAATTGATCTCAACCTCGTATCGGTGATCTTGGTTTTGGGTCGAGATGAGACAGTCTTTGCCTATCTTAAATATGGCGCGCTTCATCCCAATTCCGTAGACACCCACTGTTCCAGGCACATCGGCTGGCCGGTCAGGGGCTCGTCCCATCCTGAAGGCGTAGTCATGCAGACTCCAAGGAATGCCCCCGCAATTATCAGAAATTGAGAATGAATCCTTATTAAATTCGATTTCCGCTCTAAAGCCCTCATAAGGTCTGTTCCCGTTGCTCTTTTGGGATCGGAGAATGCCGTCGACGCAATTGTCAAGCAGATCGAGAATAGCCTCTTCCAGCTTGATGTCCCGCGTAAGCATTGAGACAAAGAAAGACTTTACAGGAGAAGCATCCACAGGCTTGTATTGGATCTGTTTCACTTTATCTATGCTCCTCCTTCTTATTGCCCGGCCTAAGCGCTCTTCGGATGACTGTTAGAACGCTCTCCGCAACAATCGGGCTCACGCTGCTCCCTATCTGTCGGAAGCTGTGCCATTTAGTGGGCGAGAACTGGAACCAGTCGGGAAATCCATTCAACCTTGCCGCTTCACGAGGGGTTATTACGCGGTTTTCAGTAGGATGTAGCGGACGAACAGCTTGGAAACTTCCCTGATCTGGACCGGTACCGGCTCTCAGCGTCGGGCAGAAACCGTTGGGGTCCAGTCGATATGATTTGGAAACGCAGTCGTACTTGCCGCATTCAACCTTCGCGTATCGCTCAGCGACCCTGGGTGAATGTACCGTTCCTAACGAGCCCGAGGCGCGACTTTCATTCTTAAGGCGCTTCATAGCGCTCGAACATCCAACCCCTGCAGGCACATGGCCGTGAAGCCTAGACGCGTAATAGCCGTTGCCATGCACATGAACAACTCTCCAGCCCTGTGCCTCTCTCCGCCAATTGGGGTTTATCTTTGTCGGTAGGCCTCTCAAAGCGTCTTTTACTAGCACATTTTCTGTATCTGCAGGAGGTTTGAAACTATCGGCTGTGAGTGCTTCCATCTCGTCCGGGAGATATCCGAAGAAAAATATACGCGTCCGTGTTGTAGGAGCTCCATAGTCACTGGCCCTGATCGTCATCGCCGGTAGAATGATGTATTTGTCCTCAATATATAAGAACGCCTTATTTCTGATTTCGTTGTTGCCTTCCCTCATGATTCCAGGCACATTTTCGGCTAGAAAGAATGTAGGACGGGCCTCCGCAACTATGCGAAAAAACTCGGCGAATAGCTTATTGCGAGCATCATCCTTATCTCTTCTGCCGATAGAGCTAAAGCCTTGGCACGGTGGTCCGCTGATCATTCCAGTGAGGTCGCCGTTTTTCAAGCCCAACGAATCTCTTAGGCTTTGGCCTGTGAGGCCAAGAACATCGGTCTGAAGGTGAACTGTGTCGGGGAAATTTAGCTTATGGGCGATGGTGGCCTCGGGGTCGATATCTACCGCGCCGCGAACTGTGAATCCTGCGCGTGCGGCTCCTAGACTGAGGCCTCCGGCACCGCAAAAAAGGTCTATAACGTTATGAGCGCAGCACTTCTGCATATAAGGGTTACCTATCAGGCAACATTATCTACATCGTACAGCATCGTGTCAAGGGGCATCCGGCAGTACGATATGATTTCGCTGTGCACCTTTTAAAAGGGGAATGAAGGGGCACCTGGATT
>VGNW01000210.1 GCA_016865955.1 Chloroflexota bacterium
AGGGAATAGAGGCGGCGGCAGAATGGTAGGCTCCTTGGTGCCGGGGTGCCGTATCGGCGGCAGCGGCTGAGGTAAATCCGCCTGGATGTTGTACCAGGAAGTAGGCATCTCTTTCTCGGTCAGAATGACTTTTGTTTCCATCTTTCTCCTTTCATTAGTGGTTTTTGAGATTTTATGCCTATGTTATCTATGTATTTCACTACATAGTTATCCTCCTTTTCATAGCGAAGCTAATTTTTATTATTTGCGATGCTGTTTAGAGCCTCCCTCATATCTCGGATAAGGGAGTGCACTTTACCGATGCCATCCTTTTCCTCGAGCAGTTGTATGAGGCGGCTGCCCACGATAACGCCGTCGGCTACCCTGGCGACACGCTTTGCTTCATCCGGGTTGGAAATACCGAAGCCGACGCATAGAGGCAATCGCGACCTCTGCCGTACCCTGGTAACGAAGCTCTCTAATTCCCGGGGCAGTCTGGCACGTGAGCCTGTGACGCCGGTTATCGAGACCAGATAGATGAAGCCGCGAGACCTTTTTGTTACTATCTGGATGCGTTCATCGGTGCTGGTGGGTGCAAGCAGATAAACGAGGTCGAGGCCATGTTGAAGCGAGATTTTTTCCAGCTCTTTACCTTCTTCGGGAGGCAGGTCGGGGATTATCAATCCGCCGATGCCAGATTTAGCACAAACGCGGCAGAACTTATCCAACCCGTAGCTAAATACAGGGTTGAAATAGGTCATGAACACCATGGGGACATCGACCTTTGACTTCAACTTATGCGCCGTTTCAAGACAAAGCTCGGGGGTAATGCCTTGCTTCAACGCGTGATAGCTTGCCTTCTGTATGGTGGTGCCGTCTGCCAGCGGGTCGGAGAAGGGTATCCCCAGCTCTATCAAATCGCAACCCGATGCAGCCAGTAGAGGCACCGTCTCCAGCGTGGTCTGCAACGAGGGATAACCTACGGTGAGGTAGGGAATTAGGGCTTTGTGCCCCGGCTTCTGGAATACGGCTGCGATTCGGCTCACAGTTTCACCCCCAAGGCCTCAGCCACGATGGACATATCCTTATCGCCCCGTCCTGAGATGTTCACCACTATAAGCTTGTCTTGGCTCAGTTCGGGAGCCAGTTTGACAGCGTAATATACGGCGTGGGCGGACTCCAGAGCAGGTATTATACCCTCGGTGGTGGTGAGCAGTTTGAAACCCTGAAGTGCCTCGCTATCGGTTACAGCAACGTAGCTTGCCCGACCTGTGTCCTTGTAATAGCTGTGCTCCGGACCGACTCCGGGGTAATCGAGACCAGGCGCTATGCTGGATGTATCGCTCACCTGCCCGTTCTTGTCCTGTAATAGATACGATTTAGTCCCGTGAAGCACGCCGGGCTTGCCGGCTACCAGGCTGGCGGAATGACTGCCCTTATTCAAGCCGCAGCCCGCGGCTTCGACGCCTATCAGTTTCACGCTCGAATCGTGGAAGAAGGGATGGAAGATGCCGATGGCATTGCTGCCTCCTCCCACGCAGGCAACTATGAAATCGGGAAGCCTGCCGTGAGACTGCATTATCTGCTCTTTCGTCTCCTTGCCAATTATCGATTGAAAATCGCGCACTATCATGGGATAGGGGTGGGGTCCCACTACCGACCCCAGAAGGTAATGCGTGGTGCGCACGTTGGTCACCCAGTCTCGGATGGCTTCGTTGATAGCGTCCTTGAGGGTGCGACTGCCCGAGGAAACCGGACGCACCTCTGCACCCAGCAGTTTCATGCGGAAGACATTCAGCGACTGACGTTTCACATCCTCCTCGCCCATATAGACAATGCACTCCAACCCCAGCATTGCGCAAACGGTGGCAACTGCGACTCCGTGCTGTCCTGCTCCTGTCTCCGCTATGATGCGGCGCTTGTTCATGCGCAGAGCCAGCAGTCCCTGTCCCAGCGTGTTATTGATTTTGTGGGCGCCGGTGTGGGTTAAATCCTCTCGCTTAAGCAGAATTTGGGCGCCTCCCAGATTATCGGACAATTTCCGGGCATGATATAAGGGCGTAGGACGGCCGGCATAGTTGCGGCAAAGAGAATCAAACTCATTCCAGAAGGCGGAGTCGGCGCAGGCTTGAGCGTAAGTTGACTCAAGTTCGCTCAAAGCGGGCATGAGCGTTTCCGGCACGAATTTGCCGCCGTAAGGGCCGAAGTGGCCTTGTTTATCGGGCAGGTTCATCTCAGCCATTGTTTACACCCCTGGCAATTTTCAGGAACTCGCGCATCTTAGCGTGGTCTTTTACGCCCGGTTTCGACTCTATCCCGCTGGACACATCGACGGCGTAGGGTCGGGCGATCTTTATTGCCTCGCTAACATTGTCAGGAGTCAAGCCACCTGCCAATATCACCGGGGCATGCTCTCCTATTTGCCCGGCGAGTTTCCACAGCTTCTTCTGCTCGGCTTCGTTAGTCTTGGAGTTCTTATCTTTATCGAGCATGTACGCCGCCACACGGTATTTGCCTAGTTTCTTATCAGGTGGCAGATTATTTTTCGTAAACATCTTGATTGCCTTGGGGGAAAGGGCGGCGCAGTAATCGGGCGTTTCGTTGCCATGAAGCTGCGCCAGGTCGAGATTACAGGCTGCCATAGTTTTTTTAACAAATTCGATTTCGCTGTTGACGAAGACTCCCACCTTGCAGACGAACGGCGGCAGATTTTTAACAATCCTTTTGACCTTCTCGGGGGTAACTCGCCGGGGGCTGGGCGCGAAAACAAAGCCCAGAGCGTCAGCGCCGTACTCCACCGCTGCCAGCGCGTCATCCAGATTGGTTATGCCGCAGATTTTTACTCTAACCATGTTTTTCACTGAAACTTCTAGTCTTGCCCAGAAGCTCGTTAATCTTGGCTGCTGGGTCGGGGCTGGTGACCAGAGCCTCGCCCACCAGAATCGCGTTTACTCCTGCCCGTTCTAATTGCAGTACGTCTTCCCGGTTATGGATGCCGCTCTCGCTTACTACAACAATTTCCTCCGATATCAACGGCTTCAGGCTGAGCGTTGTCTTCAGGTCGACGCTGAAGTCGGCGAGGTTACGGTTATTAATGCCGATGATTCGCGGAGATATCTCAAGAGCTTTTTTCAACTCGTTCCTGTTGTGCACTTCGACCAGCGCCGACATCCCCAGAGAGTTCGCCGTTTCCATCAAAGTTTTGAGTTTGTGCTGAGTTAAAATAGCGACTATGAGCAGGATGACATCGGCGCCGTGAGCGCGTGCCTCGTATATTTGATACTTGTCTATGATGAAATCCTTGCACAGCACCGGCAGGTCTACCTGTTTACGCACCGCCTCCAGGTCGGCGAAGCTGCCCCGGAAGTACTCCGATTCGGTCAGCACCGATATGGCGGCAGCGCCGCTCTGTTCATAAATACGTGCCATTGAAGCGGCGGCTAAATTATTGCATAAAACCCCTTTCGATGGCGACGCCCGTTTTATCTCGGCTATCAATTTAATGCTTTCTCCCTGTAAGGCGCGGGTAAAATCGTGCGGCGGGGCTTGACGACCTATGACCTCCTCCAGGTCGGCTAACGGCGTACGCGCCTTGCGTTCTGCCACCGATTTGCGGGTCGAATTTACAATCTGTTCCAGAATCACGTTTCGCCTCAATAAATTTCAATCCGTTCGCCCTGAGCCTGTCGAAGGGTGAACAGCCCGTTCATGGTTCGACAAGCTCACCACGAACGGGAATTATCATGGTTTATTTACCCTCATTTACTTTCATAGTTGCATGATTCTCGTTAAAGCTCTTGCTGAACTCGACAAGCTGCTTCAGTTTGCTCAGTGCGTTGCCGCTGTCAATAGCTTCCGCTGCCAGTTTCAGCCCTTCTTTGAAATCTCGGGCTTTGCCTCCCACTATGAGCGCTGCTGCAGCATTGAGCAGAACGATGTCTCTTTTGGGTCCCTTTTCTCCCTGCAGCAATGACTTTGTGATACCTACATTGGTTTCGACATCACCTCCGGCAAGGTCGCTGAGCTTTGCTTTGTGCAATCCTAACTCACGCGGGTCTAACTGGAAGGTCTCTACTTTGCCATTGTGAAGCTGTGAGACCTTGTTCGGTCCGGTAGTCGATAGCTCATCCAGCCCATCGGCACCGTGAACCACAAAGGCGTGCTCAGCGCCGAGAGCGCGAAGCACCTCTGCCATAATCTCAGTGAGATTGCTGTCATAGACGCCGAGCAACTGCCGCTTTGCGCCGGCGGGGTTGCTCAGAGGCCCCAGTATGTTGAAAATGGTGCGCAATCCGATTTCCTTGCGCGGCCCGAGCGCGTGTTTCATTGCAGGGTGCAGCATCGGCGCAAACAGAAAGCCGATGCCCACTTCGTCTATGCAGCGAGCGACCTGTTCTGCGCTGAGTTCC
>VGNW01000211.1 GCA_016865955.1 Chloroflexota bacterium
CAGCCAGAGCCAGAATGTACGCCAAGGTAGGCTCGGGCGTTGAGTTCGAGCTTGCCTATATGGACAAGATTGTGGCAGTCAATAAGAACATGCTGGTCGTGGACTGTTCAAGCGGAATTCAGTTGATTGAGATGTCTGAAGAACATGAGCACGAAGGTGAAGAGCATGAAGGAGAGGAACATGAGCACGGTGCCATGGACCCACATATCTGGGCATCGCCGCGCAATGCCAGGGTAATGGTGCAGAATATCTGTGAAGGGCTGATACAGGTTGACCCCGAAAACAAGGCCTATTATGAGGCGAACAGAGATACATATCTGAATAAACTCGACGAGCTTGACGAAGAAATCAGCGATGAACTGGCAGACGTGCAGAACGGGGCGTTCATAGTATTCCATCCGTCATGGGGATACTTCGCCAGAGATTACAATCTCGAGCAAATTGCCATAGAGGTCGGCGGCAAAGAACCCAGCGCACAGGACATCGCCCGTGTAATCGAAGAGGCTAAAAAGAGGAATATAAAGGTCATCTTTGCCTCCCCGCAGTTTAATCCGCAAAGCGCCAATGTTATTGCCGGAGAGATTGACGGACGCGTTATACTGATTGATAACCTAGCCAGAGATTATATTGCGAACATGCAAGCCGTTTTGAACGAGCTTTCCCAGGCAATGGAGTGACCATGCCCCACCATGAAGTAGTGAAGCTGGAAGACGTCCGGGTGCAGTATAACGGCGTCCCCGTGCTGGAGGACATCAACCTCAGCGTGCTTCAAGACGATTTTCTCGGCATCATCGGACCCAACGGAGGAGGCAAGACCACTTTGCTCAGAGTCATTCTGGGTCTTATAGAGCCGAGCCGAGGCAAGGTTACAGTACTGGGGAAACCGCCCGCGCAGAGCCGTAATAAAATAGGATACGTGCCCCAGCACAACCTGTTCGACCGCAGCTTCCCTATAAACGTCTGGGATGTGGTATTGATGGGACGTTACGGGAAGACAGGGCTTTTCAAAAGATACGGCAGCAACGACAAGAGGGCGACTAAAGATGCCCTGCAAACCGTGGGCATGCTCGATTACAAAGATAGACAGGTCGGCAACCTTTCCGGCGGGGAACTGCAAAGGGTTCTCATAGCACGGGCGCTGGTGGCTGAGCCTAGATTGCTGCTTCTCGACGAACCCACAGCGAGCGTCGACCCCGCTATGCAGACGGAGTTCTATGAGCTTCTGGAGAAGTTGAAGCAGCGCATGGCTATAATGCTAGTCTCCCACGATATCAGCGCAGTATCCATCTATGTGGACACAATTGCCTGCCTCAACCGGCAGTTGCACTATCACGGCTCGAAGGAGCTGACTCCCGAGATACTGGAGGCTACATACAAGTGCCCGGTGCAGATGATAGCCCACGGCACTATACCCCACCGCGTCCTGAAGGAGCACCCGGCTAATGATTGATGCGCTGCAATATGAGTTTATGAGGAACGCCCTGTACGCAGGGCTGCTGGCTGCTGTGGCATGCGGCATTATCGGCAGCTATGTAGTGGTGAAGAAGATGGTTTCGGTAAGCGGCGCAATATCGCACAGCTCCTTCGGAGGCATCGGAATAGGTTATTTCGCAGGCATAAGCCCGGTTCTCGGGGCGCTCTTCTTCACCATAGCTTCTGCTCTGGGCATGGGGCTGGTGATAAAAAGGACAAAGCTGCCGGAGGATACTGCCATCGGAATCCTGTGGGCGCTGGGCATGGCGCTGGGCATAATCTTCATCGGGCTGACACCGGGATACGCCCCCGACTTATTCAGCTACCTCTTCGGAAATATCCTCACTGTTCCCTTCTCAGACCTGATAATGATGATAGCTCTCGACTTTGTGATAATTACGGTGGTGAGTCTTCTCTACAAAGAATTCCTCACCATATCGTTCGATGAGGAGTTCGGTACTGTAATAGGGATTCCGGCAGAGCGCCTTTATCTGGTGCTGCTTTGTCTCGTTGCTCTGACGGTAGTGGTTTTGATAAGGGTTGTGGGCATTATCCTGGTTATAGCCCTGTTGACCATACCGGCAGCGATAGCCAGGCAGTTCACCCATAACCTGTTCAAAATGATGCTTCTCTCCGTATTCTTCGGTGCAATTCTCACCTTCGGCGGTCTCTGGCTTTCCTACGAGTTCGATGTTGCCTCCGGCGCTACCATAATCCTGCTGAGCGGTACGGTGCTGCTGATAACGCTGGTGGCTTCCAGGATACGCAGGCGCAGGATACGGAAAACCGCCTGAGAACAGATACAAAATTTGGAAGTACTACCCGAAAAGTATATCCCACCAAAGTTACAGAAGTAACATTTCCCCGTGTCCGTGAAAGTACGAAGGTAGGATTGTAATACCCACCTGCAGCCGAGCAAACTGTAATATGGATGCCTGTGTTGACAGGAGGGTGACATGGAGAATCTGGCGAAGGCTATAGTCGAAAGCATGAATCTCTTCAGTCAATTTATGGATAAGTGGGCAAACGAACAGGCGAACGTTGCGTCGACTACGGAGATACCCGTAGGGGACAGCATCGCATCGATATTCAGCAATATGGTGGTTTTCCTTGCCCAATTGAGCAACGAGATTCTAGCCCTGATTTAACAAAGGCGAACGCTTATTTCACGAACGGTGTGGCGGTCTGGTCGAAGGGATTGGTCCTCATAGCCAGAGAGAACAGATACGGATATTTCTCCTTGAGGTATTTCACATAATCCAGCCATTCCCGCACTATGATGATATAAGCCCTCTTTATGTCCCCCGCGATATGCGCGTAGTCCGTATCGGGCAAACGGCTTACATCTTCTCTTCTCTCTAACTCCTCGGTGAGATGGAATACGGCGCGCAGTAAATCGGTGAACACTTCATGCTCCAAGAGGGTCGGATTCTCCAGCAGGCGCAGCAGGAATTCCCGTTTGGCAATAAGAAAACTGCGCAGACCGGCAAGGTCAACTTTGCGAATGTCAACGCTGTAATCGTAAACTCAGAGATATCTGCTGATATCGGCGAACTCCTGCTCCGACCAGTCATTGGATACCACAAGATGTTTTCTTATCGTATCCAGCTTAGGGTCGCAATCGGAGAAATAGGTGAGCAGCGCTGTGCCCGTCTCGCTGAAGAAGCTGCCTATCACCATGTTCAGCTTCTCCAGCCTCGCCTTTTTCTCTCTTTCACTGAGCAACTGATGGATGATGATGGTGACCAAGAACACCTCAATTGGCACAAAGGCGATATCGCCCAGCAGATAAATATAAATATGATGTGTGTCCCGGAAAATTGCGTAATGAAGGAGGTAAATAAAACCTGAAAGCAGAATCAAAGCCAAACCCAATAGAATTTGCCAGCGAAGTATTTTCATCGAAATAACCCTCAGTTTTTCGTCTCGGATTTCGAATTTTCAGCGGTTGAGACCTGGGACTCAGTTGATTTCTCCAGAGCAGCAGCAAATCCCGTAAACACCCAGCCATAAACGGTCGACAACTTAGTTTTACTCAGGAGGAAGGTAAGCAGCGAAGTCAGGATAATGCTGAACAGCAAAACAGCATAAGTAAGGTTTTGAATGAGTTCACCCTCAGCGAAACCACGTTGAAGCGGAATCGAAGCCAGTGCTGCTGCAGCAAGCCCTTTGGGAATCATGACCGCTATCATCGATGCATCCGCTTTAGGCGTAGACTTGCTTAATGCCACCCTTGTTACGAAAATACGGAGGAAATAAATCGCCACCGTGATAATACCACCGAGATATAGCACCCATGTATCATCTATGCGCTGGAAGGAAAGCCCGACGTAGACAAAAAAGAAGGTTTTTAGCAGGAAAACAACCTCTGAGAGGAAGATTTTCTCTATTTCATTGAGAGAAATCGGCTCATGGGGCAGATATTTCCTTAAAACTGCAAAGTTTACCAGCTCGATATTGCCCATTGTAATTCCGAAAGCCAGTGCTGCCACATAACCACTGTATCCCAGCAATTCTACAACACCGAAGACTACAAAAACAAAGGCCGGTGTGGTAAAAATAGCGTTTTTCAGGTTCCTTATTCGATTCAAGGCTATCGACCAGCCGAAGGCGCAAACAATGCCGAACGCAATGGCAATAGCAAAAGACTCAACCACATGTATAGCTACAGAAGAGACCTTAATCTCCCCCAGCTTGAATGCCTCTATGAAAGCAAAGACCACGATGATACTGAGCGCATCGCTTATAGCAGACTCTAGAGAAAGTACAGCCTCAGTTTCCTTCTGCACCTTAATCTGCCGGATCAGTGGAATAATAATAGCAGGCGATGTCGACCCAACCATGGCACCCAGCATTAAAGACATCGTCAGGCTTAATTCAGTAAAGTAGTAGGCTAGTGCACCCACCACA
>VGNW01000212.1 GCA_016865955.1 Chloroflexota bacterium
CGCGTCTTCGACATATAGGGCTTTGGCTCGGGCTGCGCTGGGTCAGAAGGCGGCAAGATGGTTACGATCAGGCCTTCAGAAGGTCGGCACGGTAAGGCGTAGGGCTTATGAACCGTGATCTCTTTGCATCTGTAGTTGTCATCACTCGCAACCGCGCACCTTGGGTGCGTATTTGCCTGGAACACCTCTACCGCCAGGACTACCGGCCGTTCGAGGTGCTGGTTGTGGACAGCTCCTCGAATGAGGAGACCCAGGCTGTCCTGGCTGCCTTCCCATCGGTCAAAAGCTTGCGGATCCCGAATGGGCGGAACAACATGCCGCAGGCGCGGAATCTGGGGATCCAACACGCTCATGGAGAGATCATCGCCTTTCTGGACGACGACAGCTATGCCTACTGTGATTGGCTGACCCACCTCCTGAAACACTACCAGGATCCCAGGGTCGGCGGCGTAGGCGGCCGGCTCATAGACCCTCTGCGTCCCCCGATGGGAAACAGAGTAGGATATTTGAGCGCATTTCCGCGTATAGAACTAACCGCTAATTTCGTTATTGACACTGAGCAGCCTATCGAGGTTCATCACTTGTCTGGCGGTACTATGTCTTTTAGGAAAAGGGTTCTTCAGGATATTGGAGGGTTTGATCCTTGTTATGGAGGTGGTAATCAGGGAGAGGAAACGGATATGTGTCGACGCGTGAAGGCAGCGGGGTATTGTCTGATTTACGAACCGAACGCTGTTGTTGACCATTTGTCAGTCCGCATGCAGAGCTTCAAGGGCAACCCGGGAATCTCCCATCGCTTTCACGAAGCGAAAAACTGGGCCTATTTCTGGACTAAGAACTTTGGCCTGCGCTTTGTTGTGCTGAAGAATATATTCCTCGGCAGGCCGCTGCTACGATTCCGACAATTCCTGACACACCCTGACATTGACACTTTTCATCAAGCAGTAGTTGTCTGGCCGGGCAGTCTGATTGGTTGGGCGCTTGGGCTGAGAAGCAGAACACGCAAAACGCGAAGGCTGCCACTCAGGTGAACGGGGTCGCGGTCGCTCCAGATCTCAATCCGGTGTTGGGAGGTTTTCAGAAAGATCTGGACTACCTGGTGAAACTGGCAGGCCTCGCTTCCAAAGATTCCATTCAGTTCGAGTAGGAGAATGCCCTGTAGTGAGCAAGCAGCAGATTCGCTCTTCTACCATGGTTCGTCTGATTTGTCCTAGTTGCCACTCTTCCCTGGAAAGTTTTGGGGCCGGCGTGCAATGCTCGCGGTGCCACCAGGTGTTTCCTGTCCTGGGTTCCGTGTTGTGCTTCTCTCAGGCGGGCAGAGCGGCTTGGGACGACAATACTACGCACCAGTTTGGGTTCTATGACGACCGGTATGCGGATTTCGCGCAAGCGTCTGGTTCTGTTTTCGAGCAGGACACGCTGGTGGCTTTGCACGTTCACACCTTCAAGATGGCGCAGGTTGATGCTTTGATGTCGAGCTTTCAATTGAGAAAGGATTCTCGGGTTCTTGAAGTTGGTTGCGGGCATGGATGGTTTCTGCGATGGTTGAATAACCGATATCATGCCCAGGGGATTGGCGTGGACATCTCACCAGCGGCAGTGAACCTGGCCGCTGTAAACGATTGGGCTGGCAACGAATATTATGCTGCGGAAGCCACGCAATTGCCTTTCGAGACTGCCTCGTTTGATCTGGTGTGCGCACTGGATGTGATCGAACACTTGACTCACGAGCAGAAGCGAAATGCACTAAGAGAGATGGTCAGGGTATTGAAGCCGGGGGGGAATGTGCTCTTATACACCCTGCATGTGGATGACAAGTACACGGATTTCTGGTTCAAGCGCACCTGGGCACGGCTACGAGGTGGGGAAAGAGCTATCTGTGAAAGGGAACGGATAGCCTACGAAGAAGAGGGCGGGCATCTTCGATCTAATTTCATCAGTGTTCAGGCTATGCAGGTCCTCGCGCAGGAGAGTGGCCTGGCAGATGTCCAGGTCCTTCCCTTTCATGCCATATGCACGAGCATCTATGACCTGTACGTGACCCAATTCGTCATAATCCCAATCATGAATCTGATCAATCGCGCCGCTCGCGCGTGGCGAGCACGTAATTCTCCGGTTATTTCACCCCAAGTATCCCCCCCTGCGCCAATTGCACCACGGTGGAAGGTGACTTTTGTCAAGGTCTATCAACCTGTTTTTGCTGCCATGATGAAACTGTTTTGTACGATGGATAGACCGCTCATAGCCAGGGGTCATTTTGCCGGCATGTTTGTCGTTGGGCAAAAGCGAGCACAAAAGTGAAGTGGGTCATGGTCAACCCGCACCTCGGCCCGGTACTCGGCGGCATCCAAAAGGACATGCTCTGCCTGGCGCGCGAGTTCATCACCCAAGGCGACCGCGTGGCCTTTGTGACGACGTATGACGAGTTCCCCGAAGGCCGCGTAGACCTCAGCCGGCCGTTAACCTACGAGTTGCCGCCAGGATTGGAAGTCGTGCGACTGGAAGGTCACTTCCGCAGCCGCTTGCGCGGTTTCCATCCCGCCAATCCGCCGCTGTGGCTGCCCGGGCTGGCGCGCGCGGCGCTGCAGTTTAAGCCCGACACTGTGATTTTCTTCAACATCGGCTGGCCGCTGACGATCTTGCCGGCCATCGTAGCCTTGCGCCGCAAGACCATCGTGCTGTATCGCACGGCCTATCATGCCCACGACAACAGCCACCCGCTTGACCCGCTGCGCCGTCGCCTGCAACTGCGCGTGGCCGGCCTCAGCCACCGGCTGCTGACTTACTCCTGCTTCGAGAAGACCCAGATCATCCAGCAGGGCGGTGTTCCACCCGAGCGGATTGTGCCTGTCTACCCTGGGGTGGATCTAGTCGAGCCATCCGGCCAGCAAGTGGCCGCGTTCCGATCTGCACACGATCTCAATGGAAAAGTGGTGACTTCTCACGTGGCACGCCTCAGCGCGTTCAAGGGTACCGACAGGCTGATCCGCGTCCTGCCCGAAATACGCCGACGGACCGGCCGGGACGTGGTGCTGCTGCTGGTGGGGCGCAACGTCGAGGAGGCCTACCTGGTCGGACTGGCCCGCGAATTGGGCTGCGAAGCGCACGTTCGTTTCACAGGTCCGCTCTCCGAACGCGACCTCCACCTGGTCTACGCCGCCTCGGACATCTTTGCATTGCCTTCGCAGTACGAGTCGTTCGGCTTCGTCTTCCTGGAAGCGATGGCTCATGGCGTGCCGGCCATCGGCGTGCGCACCGGCGGGGTACCTGAGGTGATCCGCGAAGGTGAGACCGGTTTCATCCTGGATTCACACGAGGACATCGCCGCTTTGACAGATAGACTGGTTTGCCTGGTGCTGGATGAGACATTGCGCAGCCGGTTGGGAGCAGAGGCGCGGGAATGGACGCGGCAGCAGTTTAACTGGTCAGCCACGGCAAACGCCGTGAAGCAGGTCGTGGAGGAGCTGAAGCGATGAGCATGGCTGTGTTGATCGTCAGCTACCAGCGACCGCAACTTCTTCAGAGCTGCCTGCACTCGCTGGAGCGACAAACACGACCGCCGGACGAGGTGATTGTCGTCGGGGTGGATGGGGACGAAGCCACCGCCGCTGTCGTGCAGCAATTTGCCACGATCTGCGCGTTCCCGTGCGTTTGGCGGTCCGTACCCATACCGGGCGTCGTGCAACAGACCAATCTGGGCCTGGAACTGTGCAGTTCCGACATTATCGCCTTTACGAATGACGATGCAGAACCATTTGTGGACTGGCTACAACGCATGGAAGCCTACTACGAAGACGAAAGCGTAGGCGGTGTGGGCGGGCGGGACTTCATTCACAGGGACGGGCACGTATTAGATGGCTGGCCTGGTCGTGTTGGGCGGATCACTTGGTTCGGAAGACTTCATGGTAATCATCACCTGAGCCATGCCCGAGCTGTGGATGTGGATGTCCTGAAAGGCGTAAACGTCAGTGTTCGCCGCCAATTGTTGAAGCCTCTTGACCTCCGGATGACTCAAGGTGGGCGATGGCACTGGGAGATTGACATGTGTTTCCAGGTCAGGCGCGCACAAAGGCGGCTGGTGTTCGATCCCCAGATTTGCGTTGATCACTTTGAAGGACCGCGACTGAGTACTCTTCACCCATCTTTTGTCTATGCCGCTAATCACAACCTGACGCTCAACCTGGTAGAGCACTTTCCGCTATGGCGCAAGATAGCATTCCTGGTTTATACGTTCTTGTGGGGTGACTACCCCGAGATGGGGTTAGCAGTATTTTTCAGGAGTTATCTAGAGCAGTTGATCCGCTATAGGAACTGGAGTTTTGGCAAGCTCTTGTGGTATAGCCTGAAAGGCAAATGGGACGCCATGC
>VGNW01000213.1 GCA_016865955.1 Chloroflexota bacterium
TAAGGAGATTAAAAGATAACGATAAGCCTAAATTTTAGTCAACGACTCAGTTGAAAATTGAGAAACTGTGCTGAGTATCAGATTTCGTGAACTTAATCAGAGGTTTCTTAGTTTTTATGTGAACCTTAAGCTCGCTGATTCTCTCATTGACACATCGAGCCGCCTGGGCCTGGGTCTTGCTCTTCTGCAAAGCCTGCGACAGTTTCTCATCCCCCATCACATCTCTGACCCAGTTGCCGAAGTCGTTTTTACTCTCATTCACGTGATAATGGAAGGTGTCGTGGCTTACCGCTTTCAAGTATGTCTCCAACTCCGACATGTTTTTTAGCTGTTGCCCGTCACAGCTCCAGAAACGCCTGTCGTCCGGCACATCGCTCAGCAGTTTATTAACTTCGGATTTCGTCATCTCTTTTTTAGCCATTTTATCCACCTGCCCCTCACTATAGTTTCTATTTTCACCTCGTTGGCGACCTCACTGTTTTCTCTGTATCCCACCACCCCCTTTGTACGCTGACCTCGGGCTAGTTCTTAAGCGCGTCTATTATAGCTTTGTTGAATCTGGGCAAGTCGGCTGGCTTGCGCGCTGTGATTAGATTGCCATCTTTAACCACCGGCTCGTCCACCCATTTCGCACCGGCGTTCTTCAAGTCTATTGCCACGGAGGGCCATGAAGTAATACGGCGCCCTTTCACTATGCCGGCTGAGATAAGAAGCTGCGGCCCGTGGCAAATGGCTGCCACCACCTTACCCGAGTTGTACGCCTTTTTAACCAGGTCTATCATGGGCTGGTGCAGGCGCATCCTGTCGGGTGCATAGCCGCCGGGGATGACTACAGCGTCGTAGTCCTGTCCGTTGACCTTATCTGCACTCGTGTCAACCCTTATTTTCGCCTTACCTCTTTTACCTAGATAAGCCTCATGCGACCCGCTGCCCACAATCACAACCTTGGCACTGGCGTCCTTCAAGGCTCTCATAGGTTCGATTAACTCGGAGTCCTCGAATCCTTCCTCAGCCAGTATGGCAATCCTTTTTCCCTCAAGCATGTTTCTTCCTTGCTGGCAATATACAGGTTTGCAACAAACGTATGTTTATTACAGGTGAGCGCATGGAAAAGCTATGATAGTATGATAGCGAGGCAATGATGAAGAAGTCATAAAATGGGGACAAAAAAGGTTAAAAAGTTATCACATTTTGGGGGCATTCAGAGCCGGGGTTTGCTCGAAAATCGGATATGCCGGCGAAAGAGGCTGCGAAATAAGCTAGGCCGGATTACCATTCATGATGTAGCCTGCCTTGGGCACTGTGGAGATTAGCTCTGAGCTGTCTGTGCCTCTATCCAGCTTGGCTCTCAATCTGCTCATCCAGGTTCTGAGCAACTGGATATCGTTGCGATATTCGGGTCCCCATACCTGGGTGAGAAGCTCTTCGTATGCCATAAGACGTCCCATATTACGGGCGAGCTCGCTGAGCAGCAGCCACTCGATCCGGGTTAAATATTTCTCATCGTTGCCGATGACAACCTTGCGGGCTTTGAAGTCGATTGTCAGATTCCCCACTGTGAGAAGCTCCGAGGTCTGCTTTCTTTGACCGGGTTTAATCCTTCGTTTTATTGCTTCTATTCTGGCGATGAGTTCGTCGGGATTGAAGGGTTTGGGCAGATAATCGTCCGCACCCAGACCCAGACCTTTGATTTTGTCCACATCGGACCCTTTGGCGCTGAGGACGATCACCGGCGTTGAGCAAAAACTGCGCACCCTTTTCAGCGTTTCGAAGCCGTCCATTCTGGGCATAAGCACGTCGAGCAATATCAGGTCAGGCTCCTGAGCTTGCACTTGCTCCAGAGCCTCGAATCCGTCGGCTGCGGTCAACACCTCATAGCCGGAGGCTTTAAGCTTGGTTCTGAGAAAATTGATGATGCGCTTCTCATCGTCAACTACAAGTATGCGAAACTGCTTCATTGAAATGTCTCCGGAGTAGCTCTCTTGGCGTTCCAATAATAGCTCTATAAGAAAGGAATGTCAAAGCTTGTACGGAGGATAGTCTTTTTTTCTCGGACTTGACGGTTTGAGGCTGTGGGCTTATTATCCGAGCCGGGAGCGAGAGGACATGCGAGGGGTCTTATTGCGGGCTGCAAGCGCAGACAAGCAGGTATACTCGGCGTTATTGGCAGGCGCTGTGATATTGGGCGGTCTGTATCTGGCTAGCATTTACAATTTTCTCCTTTTTCACACATTGGCCGAAATTTTCAGCGTCATTGTTGCCTTTGCCATTTTTGTTCTCGCCTGGAACTCCAAGCGGTTTATCGATAATAACTATCTTCTTATCATAGGCATTTCCTATCTGTTTGTTGCAATCATAGATTTGCTCCATACCCTGAGCTACAAAGGCATGGGGGTATTCCCTGATTACGATGCCGATCTGCCCACGCAGCTCTGGATAGCGGGCAGATATGTCCAGAGCATATCCTTGCTTGTAGCCCCTCTCTTAATCGGTCGAAAGCTGAATGCAAATTATATATTTCTCGGCTACCTGATAGCTATTTCGCTGCTGCTGGCGTCTATTTTTGCCTGGCAGGTTTTCCCTGTCTGCTTTGTTGAGGGGGTGGGGCTGACGCCCTTTAAGAAAATCAGCGAGTATGTTATATCTGCCATCCTTTTAGTCGCAATCTATTTTCTGTTCCTCCGGCGCAACAAATTCGATAAAAACGTGCTTCGACTGCTGGCGGCATCCATTATTATGACCATAGGCTCCGAGATGTTTTTTACATTCTATACAGGCGTTTATGACATCTTTAACATAATCGGACACTTCCTCAAGATAGTTGCCTTCTATCTGATATACAGGGCTATTATCTGGACCGGCTTTGCCAAGCCGTACGGACTTCTGTTCCGCGATTTGAAACAGAGAGGGGAAGAACTGGAGGCATCGGAAAAACACTACTCGACTCTGGTACGAAACCTCGCTGACGCTGTTTTTAAGATTAAGGAGGGTAAAATCGTCTGGTGCAACGAACGGGTCGGGGAAATGTATGGATACTCTTGTAACGAACTAATGGGAAAAGATGCCAGTTTCTTTTACCCTACCGATATTAACCCAGCGGAATTCTCGGGAACAGTCTCTGCGGCGATAAAGAGAGATGGTTTTTTCTATGGTGGTACAAAGGTGGTAGGCAAAGACGGGAAGTCGAGAGATATCGAGTACGCCATTGCCTGGATACCTGATAGCAATCCCATAGAGCTTGTGGCTGTAGCCCGGGATATAACCCTGCGTAAAAGGATCGAGGATGCATTAAGGGCAAGTGAGGAGAAATATCGCTCGTTGGTTGAAAGTCTTAATGAAGGCATCTGGGTCATAGACAAGGATGCATACACCACATTCGTGAACTTTCATATGGCGGAGATGCTGGGATACACTGTGGATGAAATGCTGGGCAAACACCTCTTTTCTTTCATGAGGCCTCGGGAGATAGAGGTAGCTAAAAGAGATTTGGAACGTAGAAAACAGGGAATAATGGAGCGGCACGACTTCGAGTTTATCAAGAAGGATGGAAGCCAGATTTACGCCAGCGTTTCCACATCACCTATTCTCGACGAAAATCGCAATTATATCGGAGCTCTTGCCGGCGTGCAGGACATCACTGACTTGAAAAAAGCTGAGGATGCGCTCAGGCAATCGGAGGCTACCTACCGCACTCTGGTGGAGTCCTCGCCCGACGGAGTGCTGTCCATCGATGCCGAGGCTCACGTTATCGATTGCAACGGAGGTGTATGTCGCCTGCTGGGTTACTCGCGGGATGAGGTCAAAGGCAAGTGCTTCGAAGAAATGCTCGACGGTGTATTCCCCGATATACTCGATGAATATTTATCTCAGCTTACCACAGAGCGGGGGCTAATCGAGACCGAGTTCGAGCTCAAGCGCCGCGACGGGCAGAAGGTGCCGGTATGGGCTAAAATTGTGGGGATTCGCGATGAAGAAGGGAATCTGACCCGCGTTCTGATCTATGTCAGGGATATCGCCGAACGGAAAAAGCTGGAGCAGTTGAAGGACGAATTCATCGGACTGGTGTCCCACGAGCTGCGCAGCCCGCTTACCGTGATTATGGGTTCGGTGAATACAGCATTGTCAGAGGCGGAACGCTTGTCCCGTGAGGAAATGCGTCAGTTGCTGCAGGACGCAGCTTATGAAACGGAGTCGCTATCTCATATACTGGGGAACTTGCTGGAGCTTTCCCGGGCTCAGGCTCAACGTCTTTATTTGACTATGGAGCCTGTAAGCATTAGAACTGTGGTCAGG
>VGNW01000214.1 GCA_016865955.1 Chloroflexota bacterium
TTATTTATCATGCTGCAGGGCCATTGGTCGCATTGATGACAGGAGTAGTAACCTTTCGATTTAACGCAGTTCTTTATCACACATACTTTGCACCAATTGCAAATTTTTGCCGATGGGTCAGATTGCATGCAGCCCAGGCACTCGGTCTCTTCGGGCTTTGTTCCATAAAGGTTCGCCATAACCGCCCTGAATTTTTCGTTTTTGTCTCTGGTAGCAATGTAAACGCCACAGACACCGCAATATAGGCCACATGGTGCCATTAGATTCTTGCTCCTGAATTCTTCTTCCGACCATCCTTTCATGTCCAGACCTCCTCACACAAGAATTGGAGTCGTATCACCTCGACTCGCGCCCGGCGAGGAGCGCTGCCCCCAGTGCCCCTACGATTTGAGGCTCGTCGGGAATCAGTATTGGAAGTCCGATACCGGCTTCCAGAGCGCTCTTCACTCCCATATTCTTGGCGACGCCGCCGGTAAATACCACCTGCTCCTTATAGCCCACTGTTTTGCCCATAATCACCACTCTTGAAGCCACGGCACGATGGATGCCGGCTACTATGTCCTCGCGGGTCCTGCCGTCGGCGCGCAGCGACACCATCTCGGTCTCGGCAAATATGGTGCAGGTGCTGCTTATGGAGCAGGGCTCCCTGCTGGTCAGGGATACCGGCCCCATCTCCTCGATATCGAGTCCCAGAACCGTTGCCATAACCTCCAGGAACCTGCCTGTGCCGGCAGCACACTTATCGTTCATAACGAAATCCCTGACGGTTCCGTCTTCACGGACTCCGATGACCTTGCTGTCCTGACCGCCGATGTCGATAACCGTGCGCGCCGCCGGAATTAAAAAGTTTACCCCCCTGGCATGGCAGATAATCTCGGTTACCGCTTTGTTGGCAAAGGAGACGCTGTTACGGCCGTAACCTGTGGATATGACAAATTTGAGGTCGGTTCTGGAGAGACCTGCTTGCCCCAGAGCTGCTTTAGTTACTTTCTCTGCAGCCCGGGCAACGCTGTCGCCCGTGGGGATAACGGCATAGGATAGAATTCTGCCGTCTGCCACGATGACCGTTTTGGCAGTGGCTGCTCCGACATCTACTCCGGCTGTGATAACTCTTGTCATTTCCTTCATGTTGCTTTGGCGGCTTTGGTCGCCCTCAGCAACTCGGCAAAGGTCTCCACCCTCGTCCTGAGCTGGCCGGCGCTGTAGTTGCGTGTATCGTAGCAGTCGCCCTCCAGCACCAGAACCGGTATGCCCAGCTCTCTTTCTATAGTCCTCTTGGTTATCATAACGGTGGGGACCCACTCGCGGCATGAGTAGGGGTAGAAATTGATTGCCCCGTCCACATTAAAAGCCTTGCAGTTCGCCAAATTGATGGCGACATGCGCCTCTCCGGAGTGGGGTATATCCAGACAGGGGCCCACGCCTATCATATCTGCCCACTCCCTGTAGGGATGCCTTGCCATCACCCAGGGGCTGAGCCAGAATGGTATCTGGATACGAATGGCGATGCCGGACTGCTCAATCATGCGCGTTATAGTCGGGTCAACGCTTATAGTGGCGGTGCAGAAGACCCCGGGGGCACCTTTTTCCACTACTCCTTTACCCTGGTTTACCCTCTCCTCCACCTCTCCGCAGAGTATTTCCAGCGCCTCCTGCTTCCCCTCGATGTTTCTGGTGGGCATGGAGTTCAGGAAGAAGGCGTGTGTCAGGCTTACCTGGCTTATCGGCTGCGGGTCGGCATGACCCATAAGCTCCACCAGCTGCTGGAACTTGAGACGGAATATGGCGTTTGCCTTATTGGTGGTGCGTTTCGCTTCCTCGTTCATCTTGACGCCGATGATATCCTCAAACATCTGGAAGAGCTTGCGAGCCTGCGAGCCGCAGTAGCGCACCCTGTAGTCGTTGAACTTAGGCCAGTCGCCCCAGTTGGGGTCGGGGCAGCTATCGAGGTAGGCTACGGGGACGCCGTAGACCTCATGCAGCAGTTGCTCCGCCTCCGCTGGCTGGTCGCAGTGATAGGATGCTATCACCGAGAGGTCGGGGAAAGGTATTACGCCCTTGACCATCGCGCCCAGCCGTGTTTGATACAGGGCACAGTGAGCGCCGCCGGGCGGCATGCCGTTTTCCTCCCCTGCTACCAGAAAGGGGGTGAGTTTGTCGAAAATCTGCCCCATCGTCATGTTGAGCACCTGGCCGGGTGTGGCGAAATAGACATCGCCGGGATCGGTCGACAGCATCATGGACATCAAAGGACGGAGCTCCATGGGGAAGTCGCTGTACACTATTTTGCGGTGTTCCTCCCTCGCCAGCACCAGATTGACCAGCTCCCTCATCCAGATACCGAGGAATTTGCGCACGCCCAGCAGTTCAATGTCCAGATTCTGCTTCAGCCTGTTCTCGCCTCGCTGGACGTCCTCTTTGTTTATCCCGAGGATCCGGAAAGCCTTATCGATTCTGGGGCGCTCTTTCTTAAACTCGTCCTCTGTAAAGCCGCATAGCTTGAGTAGCTCGATGTACATGATTAGCGACCTCCCCCTGCTTTGATAATCTCAACAAAGGTCTCGATTCGTGTCCTGAGAGGTCCCCTCTCGGAAACATCGTAGTCCGATTCGATCTTCAGCATCGGTATATTCAGCTCTCTGGTCAGGAATTTCTCGAAGTAGAATGCCTGAATGTCGTAGCTGCTGCGGTACATAAGCTGGTACCAGATAACCCCGTCCGCCTTGAAATCCCGCGCCAGCTTTATCAGACCGTCCATCCTCTCCTTGGCAGGTCTGAACCACGCCGGAGGCAACCTTCTCTGGAAATATCTGTCGGCGAGGGCTGTCATAAGGTCGCCGTTGAGGCGGACATTCTCACTGTAGTGTCTCACGCCCTCGGTGAACTCCTCGATGACGATGGATGCTCCTGCCTCCTCAGCCATCTCGATAACCTTGTAATCGCCCATAGCCAGCGTGGAGCCAGTCAGCAGGATGCGCGGCTTTTTTGCGCCTGAGGCGTGTTTCTTTTGCAGCTCTTTGTGAATCGACTCCAGAACATCTATGAAGAAGCGTTTATCGGCAATATACGAAGCATGATTAAGTTTCATGAACTCCCGACCGCTAAGGGGCGGCTGCGGCGACAGGCGCAAATAACTGATCTCTTTGAGCAGTTCTCTCATTCTATTGCAGGTAACGATGGCATCTCTCAGTTTCTTATCGTCAATCTTGTTGCCGGTGACCTGTTCCAATTTCTCCTTGAGCGCATTAATCCCGGCGAGGTAGTAAGCGAGGGCGTGCTCATCCTTTTGATGGGGCACTCCGAACCGGAACACGCTGGCATTGGCGAAGAAGTTGAAGCAATCGGCTATGGTTTTGACGTTGTGGTCTGTGATGGGGACGACGAGCAGGTCTACCATCTTGTACAGCATGTCCTCGCCCAGCATTCTGTAGCCTATCTGCGCCCTGCAGAACGTGTCTATGAATCTGGGTACATAGGCAGCGCTCTCTGCGACCGGCTCGGGGTCTCCTCCGCGGACAAGCCCCACCGGCACCGCCCCGCAGGCATAGACCAGCTCCTCGGGCATGAAGCCTCCGGGTGCATAGCCGATAATTTTAGTGCCGTTTTTCTGCAGCCTTGCCAGCTCGGTAACACGGGTCGCCAGGTGGTCGGAAAGTCTTTTCATCGCTTCCATCAACAAACGCCTCTGGGGCAATATGCTAACATCCGTTGCTGAATGCGTCAATGCAATGAGAGTCGACAGCGGGTGGCAGAATGACGTTAAACGTTGATTTTGGCGATTGATTTATGCGGTTTGACACATCACGGCGTCGGGTGGCAAAATAGAACTGGATTGGATGTGCAAAGAAGCGAGGTATGAAGGGGTATCGGACGCCGTCGTGGTTCCGTATCAAGGGATTTATCGACAAGAAGCAGGCTAAAGCTCAGAAAGAAAAGGGCAAAGCGCCCAAGCCCAAACGCGCCGAGGGGAGGGAGGTCAAATGAAACAGGAATATATTCATCTGCCGCTGGGGCAGGAGGTAACGGGGCTTGCGGGGTATTATATCCCCTGCAAAGAGGTACGCTTGAAGCACAACGGCAGGGAAGTCCTCTACGTCTTGGGGACATCCACCGTGGAATCCGCCTGCTGCGGCGGAGGCACCTGCGGCTATGCCATCGTTCCGGGATACATTCTATCGTGGCAGAAGAAAAAGAACGAGGCAGGCTTGCCCGTATC
>VGNW01000215.1 GCA_016865955.1 Chloroflexota bacterium
AATGGTACAAGGAAAGTTTAAAGGAGAGGTACAAGATAGAGAGGAAGTTCGGTGAAGCGAAGAAATGGCATGGATTTATGCGATGTCGCTATGTGGGGCTTGTGAGGCATGCCATTCAGAGCTACCTTAGACTACCCTCGACCGGGGTAGAAGCAAAAAGTGCCGCCATCGCCTCTAGCCCATACAGGCGGGGACGCCCACGCCTTTTCCTCACAGCTGGCCTGTTTCGCCGATTAAGTAGTCGTATCGCCGCCTTTCGGTGTAGACCGGTCGTAGCCACGAATTCGTTTAGCATTTCAGTCTTTTTCTTCTTTGAGGACCGGGAATATCGCTCCCGAACCGCCTCGGCATATTCCATTATGCTGCGCCGTGTCACCTTGCCTCCTTTCGGTAACACTATTATTGACGCAACGATACCTCTTTCGGTAACAATAATTATGAGTCAATGCGCCGATTTGATTTTTCCTCTATTTCCTTTACAATATCCTCGCAATTGGTCAGGAGGTTGATACCCTAATCCGAAGAAACCTGAAAAAATGCAAGGGGCGTCAGGCACAATATATGGTGTTTCTTGCTTAGTTGAATACTATATGTTGTGCCTTTGGCCAGCGGCGGTGATAAGTATCGAATTTCTGCTTCGTAAACCGCCGGTCGTCGGTTCAAGTCCGACCGCTGGCTTTAATTTTGACAAGCCGTTATAATAGCGCATACTTATGAAAAAAGTCGCCGTTATCGCCGATGGCACTTGCTGCCTGCCTGTCGAGCTTGTAAAGCAGTACGATATCCGCCTCGTTCCCATCTACATCGTCTTCAGAGAAAAAAGCTACCGCGACGGCGTAGATATAACCCCGGGCGAGGTCTATAAGATTATGCGACGCCGCAAGGACCTCCCCACCACCTCAACACCATCCGTAGGCGATTTCCTCGATGCCTACCGCGAAGCCAGCCATAAGGCGGAGAGTATTCTGTGCATAACCCTGACCAGCCTGCAGAGCAAGACCTTCGAGGCTGCGCTGGTAGCCAGAGATAAAGCGAAAGAGGTTATGCCCAATGTGCCTATAGAGGTTATCGACAGCCGCGCCGTCGCCGGCGCACTGGGCTTCGTTGTACTGGAAGCGGCTCGTGCCGTCAGCCGGGGAGCAGATTTGTCTCAAGCCGCCAGTGTAGCCCGCGAGACTATGGGCAAGGTAACCCTGTTTGCCATGGTGGACACCCTTTACTACCTCGCCCGGACCGGACGTATCGCCAGAGCCGCGTCATGGGCTGCCACATTGCTGGATATGAAGCCCGTGCTTGAGCATACGCCCGCCGTGGGTGAAACGACCCCTGTGGCACGCCCCAGGACCAAGACAAAGGCTGTCCAGCTTATGCTCAAGCTGCTGGCAGAGAGGGTAGGAAACTCACAAGTACATGTAATAGCCCACCACGCTGATGAGCTCGCAGACGGAGAGAAGTTGAAGGAAACGATCGGCTCGAAGTTCAAGTGTGCCGAGCTTCATCTTACGGAGTTCACGCCTGCGATGGGTGTTCATGCCGGTCCCGGCGTCTTAGGGATAGCTTTTTTCGCTGACTGAGGGGACGGTCTAATTTACACTTACAGAGGAACGGCTGCTCTCCTGGGTCGGGTGGAGAATCGCCGGGCAAACGACACCGCCGACAGCATCAGCACAATAAATGCAGCGGTGGTTATAACAATATCGAAGGGAAGAAAATCTATCAGCGCCCGATGCTCTTCGTTCAAATCCCTGCTCCGTTTAGTTCTTTAGAAATGCAATCCTCTGACATGCTGAGCCACATGTTTTGTCTCCTCAAGTAGAGAGTAAATGCTCAGGTCAGTTAAATCCTTGGATAGTTTGCTGGTCGCAGTTTCCACGAGCTCCTCACTAGTAAAGACGTCGAGAAGGCTGTCGGGGTTCCTGTTTTCTTTAGAATCCTTGGTGGGGGCTGCACCTTCGGCATTCTGCTGGTTCTTCTCCAGAACCTGCGATTTCTCATTACCCATTAATAATGCCTCCTTCGCATCGCCTCATGACAACAATCCATAAATCGGCTTACCTGAAACCAGGCGCTGTAATTTCCGTATATTTTCAGGAGTTACAGTGGCAAAATCATAATCCATGGCAACAGCCCTGTGAATAGCCTAAGCGTTCAAATCAGGCCAGTAAATCGTACATGAGAAATCCGTACTCGCTTTAAATACTCTACACATACCGAAACATACTGTTTCTAACATAATTTCATATCAACTGCTTTGCTTGACACAGGGTCGTACAAAAAGTTATGCTACTTTGTAAAGCCCGAGTATCAACGTAGTTGAAAGAGGTAACCATGAGCAAGCTTCTGGAAAAGCTGGAACGAATCTCCGAGGGCAGCGGCCAGCCCATCGGTTTCGGCGCTGCCGTGAACAGGACAAAAATCGCCCCCATGCTGATAATAGCCACCGTGCCTGCCGTTAACGCACAGTTAACCGGCATCGCCGGCAAAGAAGGCATAGATGCCATATTAATTACAGTGGAGAACCTGGCGAAAGACAAAAAAGTCCTTGCCAAAATAGACAACGCTAAAATCGGCATACCCTGGGGCGTATCCCTGGATGCAGTAAGCAGAGAGGAAATCGAGCAGTTGATCGGAATGGGCTGCGATTACGTTATTTTCGCCCCGGCCAAAACGCCCGCTGCAGTTCTGAATGAAGACAGAATCGGTAAGGTGCTTAAGATAGACCCCTCTCTGACAGATAGCATGATAAGAGCGATAAGCCGACTTTCCGTCGATGCGGTGTTCCTCACCCCGGTCAGCGAAGACGAGCCTCATTTCACCATACAGCAGCTAATGGCGTATGAGCGTCTGGCTGGCGGCACAGGCAAGCACCTCCTGGCAGCCTTACCGCCCGGCAAGCCCATTGCCGATATAGAGAGCCTGTGGGGACTGGGGGTACGGGGAGTAGCGGTAGATTTGACTGTAGAGCAGCCGGAACAGAGGCTGGCTCAAATAAAAGAAGCCATTCAGAAGCTTCCGACCGCACGCAAGAAGCCCAAAGATAAAATCAGAGCGACACTGCCTGTGGGAAAGGTGTCTTCAGAAGTAGCCGAATCGGAAGAGGATGACGAGGAATAGGCTCAGCCCAATACAAAGGTCAGAATAATTAGCAGTACTATTATGGCTCCTGTCAGTATTCCTATCTTTTTCAGGTCGTCTCTCACATATTGATAGCTGGTGAGCATTTTACTCTGGGCTGATGTAACCTTTGGCTGTATCTTCGGCTGGACTCTGGAAGCAAGGGGCTTCTCTACGCTTGCCGTAGCTACCTCCTCCTTAGGTTGCGCCGGGGCAGCTTGCTGCTCAGGTAAATGACGGAGCGGCTGTTTTCTCTTCCTTGTCCTGCTGAGCTCAGAGTATCTTGCCGCACGTTTGTGTGATTTCCTGGTCATAGTCGCATTTCCTTTCGGAATCTACGTTCGTTCTAAACCCTGCTCACAAGTCCGATTTTCACTAATTCTAGCCTCTTAAGTCGGTTTTGGCAAGTAGCATAATAGACCGGAATTAGCGATTACCATTATTTACATAGGCGGGTGCTCTGCCACCCGCTCATTAGGGCAGGGGACAGAGCCCCTGCCCTATGGTCAGAGATTGTCAATCGCTGATTTTGGGATAGAGCCTCTAATAGACATAGACATTGCGGTGTGCTAGACTTGGCTTGACGAGGGGAAATCATGGATGCCGGCACTCGCGAGGCAATGCTTTATGAGAAGCTGGGCGACTCTGTGGTGCGCTGCCGGGTCTGTCAGTGGCGCTGCGTCATCAGACCGGAGAAGTACGGATTATGCCAGGTGCGCCAGAATAGAGACGGAACCCTCTACGTCTTGAACTACAGCGAGGTCTCCTCGGCGGCGGTAGACCCCATCGAAAAAAAACCCCTGTTCCACTTCCATCCTGCAAGCATCGTCTTCTCCCTCGGCGGCTGGGGCTGCAATTTCCACTGCATACACTGCCAGAACTGGCAGATTTCCTGCACCGCGCCCTGGGAAGCGAAGCGGGGTTCGCAGCAAATCTCGCCGGAGCAATCTGTCAAACTGACCAAACAATACGGCTGCGAGGGGATTTCGTGGACCTACAACGAGCCTGCTATCTGGCTGGAGTACACGTTGGATGCTGCCAAGCTTGCCAAAAAAGAAGGACTTTACACAGTCTATG
>VGNW01000216.1 GCA_016865955.1 Chloroflexota bacterium
AATATACGCCTCGCCAGATTATCGCCATGGCGCGCGCCGGCATGAAAGACGAGGTACTGTCCAGCAACTCCATGTGGTGCTGCGCCTCCTGCTATCTCTGTACGGTACGCTGCCCCAGGGATATCAAGCCCACCGAATTGATGCACGCCCTCGAGTGTGTGGCTGTAAGCCAGCCTTCTAAAAAGGCGAAAACGAAAACGCCCGCCATGTACAGGAGCTTCAGCGATTTCGCCTATAGCCTCGGGAGCGTACCCGAGGTAGGCTTCATGACATGGTACTATTTCCGAACCAATCCTCTGCGCGCCATGAAGATGGCGCCTATGGCACTAAGTCTGCTGAGACACGGACGCATGAACATAAAAGCCAGAAGGTTAAAACCTGAAGCAGAGAAGCAGCTTAAAGCCATCCTTAATAAAGCTGAGGAACTGGGAGGGAAAGAATAATGAAAAGATATTACACATACTTCCCGGGATGCTCCTCATCCGACGGCGGCTCTAAAGCATACGGCATGTCCACTGAGTCAGTAGCCAAAATCCTGGATATAGAACTTATCGAGCTCGAGGACTGGAACTGTTGCGGGTCTACGCCTTACAGCGGCGTTGATGAACTTGCTTCTTTGTGCAACTCGGCGCGCAATCTGGCTCTTGCCGAAAAGAAGGGCTTCGACATCGTTACCCCGTGCAGTTCCTGCTACGTCATCCTTAAGAGAACCAATCAGTACTTAAAGGAATACCCCAGGCTTAAAGCCAAGGTGGACGAAGCACTTCACGCAGGAGGACTGGAATATCACGGCACTGTCAAACCCAGGCATCTGCTGGATGTCATTGTTAATGACATAGGTATGGATGAAATTAAATCCAAGGTTAAAGTGAACCTGGGCGAACTGAAAGTAGCCCCCTATTACGGATGCCAGATTGTGCGTCCCGTGCCCAGCTTCGACCATCCGGAATACCCTCAATCGCTGGATAAGCTGGTTGAGAGCATGGGGGCGAAAGTTACACCGTTCCCGCTTAAGTCGCGCTGCTGCGGAGGTTCACTGATTATCTCGGAGGAAGACCTCGCCCTGCAATCGGTGCAGAAACTTCTGGACAACGCAACGAGCAACGGCGCAGAGCTGATTGTCACAGTCTGCCCGCTCTGCCAGACGAATCTGGATGTGTATCAGGGCAAGGTCAACAAGAAGTTCAAGACCAAATTTAAAATTCCCATACTGTTCTTTACCCAGCTTATGGGTGTGGCTTTTGGGATAGACAACAAGACCCTGGGAATAGAGAAGAGCATAGTCCCTGCCGAAAAGGCGCTTGCCAAAGCAATGAAAGGCGAGAAGGGGGGATAGAATGGAACTTAAAATCGGTGTATATGTCTGTGACTGCGGCGCTAATATCGCCGGCACCGTCGATGTCCCGCAGGTAGTCGAATTCGCGAAGGGACTGCCTAATGTGGCGATAGCCCGGGAGTACAAGTTTGTTTGCTCGGACCCCGGGCAGGACATAATCAAAAAGGACATTAAGGAGCAGAAGCTGAACCGCGTTGTGATAGCATCGTGCTCCCCGCGCCTGCACGAGTTGACCTTTAGGCGCACTATGGCTAGCGCCGGCTTGAATCCCTATCTGATGGAGATGGCAAACATCCGCGAACAGGTAGCCTGGGTGTCCGAGAATAAAGAGCTGGCAACCCAGAAGGCAAAGGCTCTGGTCAACGCAGCCATCAAAAGGGTAGCTTACCATCAGCCGCTTGAGATCAGAGAAGTTCCCTTGAACCCCAACACCCTGGTCGTCGGCGCCGGCATTGCCGGGATACAGGCAACGCTGGAGATAGCCAACTCGGGGCACAAGGTTTACCTTGTAGAGAAGGAGCCGTCAATCGGGGGCCATATGGCTCAGCTTGACAAGACCTTTCCTACCCTCGACTGTTCCGCCTGAATACTCACGCCGAAGATGGCCTCGGTGAGGTCACACGAGAACGTAGAGATGATGACATACAGCGAGGTGGTTGAGGTCTCAGGGTATGTAGGGAACTTCAAGGTCAAAATCAGAAAAAAGCCGCGCTATGTCGATGAGATCAAGTGCACCGGCTGCGGCATCTGCAGAGAGAAATGCCCCAGCAAAGTGCCCAGCGAGTTCGATATGGGGCTGGGACAGAGAAGAGCCATTTACACGCCGTTCCCGCAGGCAGTACCCAACATCCCCGTCATTGACAAGGAGCACTGCACCTTCTTCATAAAGGGCAAATGCCGCGCCTGCGAGAAATTCTGCGAGGCTAAAGCTATCGACTTCGAGCAAAAGGAGAAGATTATCGAGGTTGCTGTCGGCTCTATTATAGTGACCACGGGATTCGATGCCTTCGACCCGTCGGTCATCGCCAGCTTTGGCTATGGTCGATTGGACAATGTCTATACGGGGTTCCAGTTCGAGAGGATGAGCAGCGCAGCCGGACCCACCAGCGGCAAGCTGCTGCTCAAGAACGGAGACGCGCCGAAGAGCGTGGCTATCCTGCACTGCGTAGGCAGCCGCGACAAGAATTATCATGAATACTGTTCCCGCGTCTGCTGCATGTACTCTCTGAAGTTCTCCCATATAATAAGGGAGAAAATACCCGATGCCGCGATTTACCAGCTTTATATCGACCTCCGCTGCTTCGGCAAGGGCTACGAGGAATTCTATAACAGGCTCCAGGAGGAGGGCGTCAACTTCGTAAGAGGACGCGCCGCCGAGGTAACCGATGTTGCCGAGAAGCCCGAGGAAAAGGGCAAACTCATTGTGCTGTGCGAGGACACCTTAATAGGTCGCCCCCGCCGTATCCCCGTTGACATGGTCGTCCTGGCTAACGGACTGGAGCCGCGTTCCGATGCTTCCCAGACGGCGAAGCTGTTCTCGCTGAGCAAAAGCGCCGACGGCTTCTTCCTGGAAAAGCACCCCAAACTGGACCCTGTAGCTACCATGACCGATGGCATTTTCATCGCCGGCTGCTGCCAGGGGCCAAAGGATATCCCGGATACGGTAGCCCAGGCATCAGCGGCAGCAGCGCGCGTGCTCTCCGTAATCAGCAAGGGCGTGGTCGAGTTGGAGGCTGCTACAGCAGTTGTCGACGAGCAGTTCTGTTCCGGCTGCAAGACCTGTATAGACCTCTGCCCTTATAAGGCAATCTCGTTCCTTGAAGATAAAAAGGTTGCTTCGATTAACGAAGCGCTTTGCAAGGGTTGCGGCACCTGCGGTGCAGCCTGCCCCGCCGGCGCCATTGTGAGCAAACACTTCACCACTGAGCAGATTCTAGCGCAAGTAGAGGGGGTGTTAGTATGAGTTTTGAACCGAAGATTGTGGGGTTCCTGTGCAACTGGTGCTCCTATGCCGGCGCCGACCTGGCAGGCACCTCACGAAAGAAGTATGCCCCCAATGTGCGGGTAATAAGGGTAATGTGCAGCGGCAGGGTTGACCCCACCTTCGTGGTCAAGGCATTCCAATCCGGTGCAGATGGCGTACTGGTCTGCGGCTGACACCCCGGAGAATGTCATTACCAGGAAGGTAATGTAAAAGCCGCAAGGCGAATCCCTTTGCTAAAAAAGATGCTGGCCCAACTGGGAGTCGAGGAGGAAAGAATAAAGCTCGACTGGGTTTCAGCGTCGGAAGGGGAGCGTTTCGCCTCCATCGTCGATGAGATGACAGCGAAGGTAAAGCAGCTCGGACCTTTCCATAGAGATGGAGGGAAGCATGGCTAAATTGAAATTGGCTCTGTACTGGGCTGGTGCCTGCGGCGGCTGCGATGTCGCCGTACTCGATGTCAATGAAAAAATACTCGATGTCGCCAATCTGGCGGACATAGTGTTCTGGCCCATAGCTCTGGACTTCAAGTATCACCATGTCGAAGCTATGCCTGACAAGTCCATAGATGTATGTTTATACAACGGCTGTGTTAGAAGCACGGAGCAGGAACATATTGCCAAACTGCTGCGCAAAAAATCTAAAGTAATGGTGGCTTTCGGCTCATGCGCCTGTTTCGGCGGCATACCGGCGCTGGCTAACTTCTCTACCCGTGCCGAGATAATGGAGAGAGCCTATATCGAGGCTCCTTCCAATGAAAATCCCAATAAGACCCTTCCCCAAATAAAACTGAAGGTCGATGAGGGTGAATTGACGCTCCCTGAGCTTTATGACGATGTGCTTACA
>VGNW01000217.1 GCA_016865955.1 Chloroflexota bacterium
GCTCCTCTGCTTTGAGAATAAGATAGTTGTGCTTGGTAATGGGGACGGTTATCCCGGTGATGTCTATCTCCTGAAAGGCATCTTTACCGATGAACGGCCGGGCTACCTGTCCTGTTATAGCCACCATGGGAGAGGAATCCAGGTGTGCCGTTGCGATGCCGGTTACCAGGTTGCAGGCGCCGGGACCGGAAGTAGCCAGACAGACCCCTACCTTACCCGTGGCTCTGGCGTAGCCATCGGCGGCGTGCGCTGCGCCCTGCTCGTGCCGCACCAGTATGTGGCGCAGTTGCGGGTATTGAGGGAGCGTGTCGTAAAGGGGGAGCAAAGCCCCGCCGGGGAAGCCGAAAATGACCTCCACGCCCTCTTTCACCAGGCATTCACATAGAATCTGGGCACCAGTCTTTTTCATATCCGGGCTCCTATTTGAACACCGCCCCGGTTGCCGCCGAGGTTACCTTTTCCACATAGCGTCTGAGATACCCCGTCTTTATCTTGGGCTCGAATTCGGGTACCCGGGAAAGACGCTGAGTGATTTCCTTATCGGTTAATTCAACGTCAATCCTGTTATTGGGAATATCGATTTTAATGATGTCGCCGTCCCTCAAAGCAGCGATAGACCCCTTCTCCGCCGCTTCGGGGGATATGTGGCCGATGGCTGCCCCTCTGGTAGCTCCGGAGAAGCGCCCGTCGGTGATGAGCGCTACATCTTTATCCAGCCCCATACCTGCAATGAGCGAGGTCGGTGTCAGCATCTCGGGCATGCCGGGGCCACCCTTGGGTCCCTCGTAGCGAATAACAACGACGTCGCCTCGTTTAATCTGTCCGGTCATTATCGCCTTGGTTGCTTCGTCCTCCGAGTTGAACACTCGCGCTGTGCCTTTGTGTTTAAGCATCTCCGGCACTATAGCGGCGCTCTTTACCACGGCCCCCTGTGGAGCCAGGTTGCCGAACAGTATGCTGAGTCCGCCTCTGTGCGAATGGGGATTGGACAGAGGTCGTATCACCTTATTGTCCTTCACTTTAGCCCCTGCGATTACCTTGCCCAAAGGCTTGCCCGATGCCGTCATCGCTTTCAGATTCAAGTATTTCCTCAGTTCGTTCATCATAGCCGTTATGCCGCCGGCGAGGTCTAAGTCCTCCAGATGGTACTCTCCGGATGGCCTTATCTTGGAGAGATGAGGTGTGTTCCGGCTGATCTCGTTTATATCCTTGAGAGAGAATTTAATGTCTGCCTCGTTTGCCAGCGCCATCAGGTGCAGCACCGAATTGGTACTGCCTCCCAGAGCCATATCCACCACGAAGGCATTGCGAATCGAGTCGCTGGTTACGATATCGAGCGGGTGGATATCCTTTACCAGCAGTTCCATGACCTTTCTGCCTGCCTCTTTAGCCAGGTGAATCCTGCGGGTATCCACTGCGGGAATAGTGCCATTGCCCGGCAGCCCCATTCCCAGAGCCTCGGTAAGACAGTTCATGGTATTGGCGGTGAACATGCCGGAGCAACTGCCGCAGCTCGGACAGGCTTTTTCTTCCAGCGCCGCAAGCTCCGCTGCAGTCATCTCGCCTTTAGCCGCCTTGCCCACCGCCTCGAATACGCTGTTGAGGTCTACCACCTTGCCGTCCATGTGCCCTGCCAGCATGGGACCGCCGCTGACGAAGATGGCTGGGATATTGAGCCTCACCGCCGCCATAAGCATGCCGGGGATGATTTTGTCGCAGTTGGGGATGAACACCAGCGCATCGAAAGCGTGCGACTGCGCCATAATCTCCACGGAATCGGCGATAAGCTCCCTCGAGGGCAGGCTGAACCTCATGCCCAGATGTCCCATAGCGATTCCGTCGCACACGCCGATGGTGTTAAACTCCAGAGGCGTTCCGCCTGCGCCGCGCACCCCCGCTTTGACCGCCTCGGCGATTTTATTCAGATGGATATGTCCCGGAACGACCTCGTTGAAGCTGTTCACGATGCCGATGAGGGGCTGCTCAATCTCTTTCGAGCTTAAACCCAGCGCACGCAATAATGAACGGTGTGGAGCACGCTCCAGCCCTTTCTTTACAGTATCGCTTCTCATAATGACACCACCCTGTGCTAATAAAAACGCTCCCGATGGCGGCAAAGTTCCGTCTCGAAGCTACCAAATGTTTAAGCTATAGCATACTATAAATGCAGGTGGCAATGCAAGCTTCGATTGAATCAGCGGAAATCGCAAGAAAGGTTTGGGGGGTTATGAATTGCTACACAAACGGAAAAGGGCGGGTTGGGAAACCCGCCCTCCATATTCTCTATTTATGGCTTTTCTTGCCGCTCTTTGCAGCCAGTACCTTCTGCATAGTCGCACCTATCTCGGCGGGGCTTTTGGTTACCGTGACACCAACGGCAGCCAGTGCATCCATCTTGTCCTGCGCCCTGCCCGAAGCTCCGGTGATGATTGCTCCGGCGTGCCCCATCCTTCTGCCGGGAGGCGCGCTGGCTCCGGCAACGAAGGCGACTACAGGCTTGGTCATCTTTGCCTTGATGAACTCGGCAGCTCGCTGCTCCTGATTGCCGCCGATCTCACCTATGAGCACCACTGCCTCGGTCTGAGTGTCTTTCTCGAAAAGCTCCAGGGCGTCTATAAACACAGTGCCGATAATGGGGTCGCCGCCCAAGCCTATGCAGGTCGATTGCCCGATGCCCAGCGCGGTCAACTGGCTTACCGCTTCGTAGGTCAGCGTGCCGCTCCGTGAAACGACGCCGACAGGTCCTTCGAGGAAGATGTCCCCGCTCATGATGCCCACCTTGCTCTTGCCCGGAGAAAGCAGCCCCGGACAGTTAGGGCCGATGAGCCGAGCTCCTTTTTGTCTGATATAGCTCATCACCGTAACCATATCCAGAGTAGGTATGCCCTCGGTGATGCATACTATCAGAGGGATGCCGGCATCGGCAGACTCCAGTATAGCGTCGGCAGCGAACGCCGCCGGGACGAAGATGATGCTGGTGTTGGCGCCGGTCTCAGCTACAGCGCGCTCGACGGTATTGAACACCGGCACACCCTCGACAGTAGCCCCGCCCTTGCCCGGAGTGACGCCGGCAACTACTTTGGTGCCGTAGTCGATGCAGCGGCGCGTATGGAAGCTGCCCTCGCCGCCGGTTATTCCCTGTACCAGAAGTTTCGTATCTTTATCGATAAAAATACTCACGACAGAACACCCCTATTCTACTTTTTTGCGGCTGCCACGGCTTTCTGGGCAGCCTCTCGAAAATTATTGGCTCTAATCAGCTTCAAGCCGGAATCGTCCAGTATCTTATTGCCCTGTGCTACATTGGTGCCCGCCAGCCTGACCACGATGGGCACCTTTATCTGCATGCGCTGGTGCGCGGTTACCAGTCCCTGGGCGATGACATCGGTGCGCGCCATGCCGCCGAAGATGTTTATCAGCATCGCTTTGACATCGGGGTCTGAGTTGATGATGCCGATTGCCTGCACCACGCGCTCGGGATCGTTGATGGTGCCGATGTCGAGGAAGTTGGCGGCGTTTCCGCCCTCCTGCCTGAGCAGGTCGAGCACAGCCATAGCAAGCCCCGCGCCGTTGACCAGACAGCCTATGCTGCCATCGAGTTTGATATAGTTCTCGATGCCCTTGCTCTTGGCTTCGACCTCGAGATGGTCTTCTTGAGAGATATCGCGCAGTGCCTCCACCGACTTCTGGCGATAGGAGGCGTTGTCGTCGAAGTTCAGTTTGACATCGGCAGCCAGCACCCTGCCGTCCGAGGTAACCACCAGCGGATTTATCTCGGCGAGCGAGCAGTCTTTAGACTGGAACAGCTTGAACAGGTTGGCAATGAGGTCTGTGCCTGCCTTGATTTGCTCCTTTTCCAGATTGAGGGCGTAGGACAGTTTCCGCGCCAGATAGGGTCGCACGCCCACGCCGGGAGCAACGTATGCTTTAAGTATCTTCTCCGGCGTCTTGCGGGCTACCTCCTCGATGTCCATTCCGCCGGACTCGCTTGCCATGATGACGGGCATGCCGACGACGCCGTCGATGACGATTCCCAGATAGAGCTCGCGCTGTATGTTTATCGCTTCCTCGACCAGCACAGAGTTCACGGGTACACCCTGCGGTCCGGTCTGGTGAGTGACCAGCTTTGCGCCGAGGAGCTTCCTTGCGGCATCCTC
>VGNW01000218.1 GCA_016865955.1 Chloroflexota bacterium
AGCCCACCCCGAGGGAAAAGAAGGTGTGTGCCTATTGCGGTGCTGAGATTAAGTGACGATGTAAGGTGAGGAGGGATTCCAATGGCCGAGAAAGAGAAATTCACCATTGCGCTCTTAAGCGGCGAACTCGACAAGGCGTTAGCTGCTTTCATGCTGGCGACCACCGGCGCCAGCATGGGCATGGAGGTCAAGATATTCTTCACCTTCTGGGGACTGAATGTAATTAAGAGGAACGAAGGCAGTATCAAAAGCAAGGGGCTGATGAGAAAGATGCTGAATATTATGAATCGGGGCGGCTCCAAGCGATTGAATATGTCTAAATTCCACATGTTCGGCATGGGCACCTGGATGATGAAACGGCTCATGAAGGAAATAAATATGCCGTCCTTAGAGGAGTTCATCGTAATGGCACATCAGATGGGAGTGAAGCTTATACCATGCAGCACCACGTGCGGGCTGATGGGCGCGGATCAGGATGCCTTTCGTCCGGAAGCAGAGCCTTTGGCCGGGGCTGCCTATTTCTTGAATGAGGCACGTGAATCGAAAGTAACTCTGTTCATTTAGACTGATTTTCAGTCGTAGCATTGAGGAGGAGTAGATGAAGGCGGACCAGACGCTGGATTGCGTGGGACTTTACTGCCCCATGCCCATTGTCAAGACATCGGAGAGGATGAAGCAGATGAAGGTAGGTGAAGTGCTGGAGGTAGTGGCAGACGATAAGGGAATTAAACATGACATGCCTGCCTGGGCTAAGGCTACGGGAAATGAGTTCTTAGGAACAGAGGAGAAGGGCGGGGAAATAAAGGTCTATGTGAAAAAGACGCGCTGAGGATGATTCGAAAGCGAGGTGTACCTTATCTTTTTTCGTTGCTTCTGGGTTTGGCTTTGCCGAAGAAATAGTCGTTCCGCGATTTCCACCATACCTCGATGAAGGCGAACAGGAAACTGACCGCTATAACAGCCAGAAAAAGGAATGCGCAATATTGCCAGGCCATTTCTATCTTCCCACAGCTTAATTCTTGTAGGATATACTATAGGACGCGCGTTTGAACTGTCAATACGATTGTACTTCACTTCTCCTCACTTTAGCCACGAAAATTTCCCGAGCACTATGTTCTCTAAGCCCCCACCGGCGTTCCTTGACAGCGGAGGCTGCCGATAGTAGTCTGGTGATGTGATAAAGAGATGAAGACATTGGTTCTTGGTATAGGAAATCCCATCCTCAGCGACGATGCCGTAGGCTTCCAGGTGGCGGAAAGACTCAGGAAAGCTCTCAAGAACCGTAAGAGCGTAACAGTCAAAGAGACATCGGTATCGGGGCTGAGCCTGCTCGACGAGATAACGGGATACGAACGGCTCATTATCGTTGATGCCATACAGACCCGCGATGGCAAGCCCGGCGATATTTACCGGCTGACGCCTGCCGACTTCAAGGTGGGACGCATGGCTGTTATCCACGATGTCGGTCTGTTCAGCGCCCTGGAGCTGGCAAGGAAGCTCGATATGGAAGTGCCCCGCGAGGTGGTTATCTTCGCTATCGAAGCTAAGGACATAGCTACTTTCTCCGAGAAATGCAGCCCGGAGGTGGAGGAAGCTATCCCGAAGGCAGTGGATATGGTGCTGAGGGAAGTAGGGTAGGTAGAGTTGTGTTGTTCTCTCTCAAAATGAATCTTCTTCTGCGAGAAGATATTGACATTTTAGGTATAATGTGATAGATTATCGACAGATTCCCCTTGCCGCTTCGGCGGCAGGGCGCGAGACCGCCACATGGCGGTCTCAGCATTTATAGAGGGACAAGTGCGGACAAATATCTACGTCGATGGTTTCAACCTCTATTACGGTAGTGTATAAGGATACTCCCTATAAATGGCTTAATATAGCCAAATTGTGCAGTCTGCTTCTGCCAAACCATAATATCAATCGAATCAGGTATTTTACTGCTCTTGTCCGTGCTCGCCCAGACGACCTTCAGCAGCCACAGCGCCAGCAAACGTATATCCGTGCATTGAAGACAATATCTAACCTTTCGGTTCACTATGGGCACTTTCTTACAAATATCAAAAGGTTGCCGCTTGCTAATCCATCGAAGGACGGGCCAAGAACCGTAGAGGTGCTTTATACCGAAGAGAAAGGCTCGGACGTCAACTTGGCAACCTATTTGATTATTGATGGAATCAACAAGGACTATGATGTTGCAGTAGTTGTCTCAAACGACTCAGACCTGGTACTACCGGTGAAGTTTGTGCGTGATGAACTAAAGCTTCCTGTGGGTAATTTGAACCCACATCCTCAACGGTCAAGAGAACTGGCAAAAGTAATTAGTTTCTACAAGCCTATTCGAAAGGGTGCACTCAGCGCCAGTCAATTTCCACCTACCATAAAAGATGCACAGGGCATTATCTGGAAACCTGCTGAGTGGTGAATCTTGTCGCCGCTCCTTCGACGCCATCAAAATTTTGTGCCCCTATCTTTGTAGTAACGCCTTGCTGTTACTAAGACTGACAATTAAGGGCGGGTTTGACAGACTGTGTCTTAACTATGCAAGCATAGTTCCAGAAAATGCTGCTACAGGAGACAAGGCGCAAGAAAGTGGGCGGTTGGTTCTTGGTGCCAAAAAGGAAGGGCTCTTAAGGCTCACCTTCTCTCGCAATTTCTGAATTAGCTCCTGGATTCCGAGCAAAGTAATCATACGTCTGAGATTGAAGCACAACGATAGTAGGCTCATTTCCGCCCGGACACCCTGCATACCCCGCAGTAAAAAGCTGCTTACTCCAAGATTCCTCTTGATATGGCCAAATACCAGCTCTACCTTCTCCTGCCTCCTCTTATAGATAGCTTGGTTCTCGCTTAGAGCGTATTCCTTCTCCAAACGTTGCCGCAGTGCTTCATCATCCCGCCGCTCAATCACTCTCCCATGCTTCGCTTTCGTACATTTACCATAATGCCGGCAGGCGAGACAGAGGCCCTTGCTGGTGATCCTGTATCTATTCCCATCGTCCCTGTGTGTTCGGCCACCACGTATTAACATATGCCCCTCCGGACAGGTGTAGCAGTCTTTCTCGACATCATAAGCGAAATTACGCTTGTCAAATTCTCCCACCCCTCTCTTCGAAGCGATCGGCTGACTCGGCACGATCACCTGTATCTGGCCCGCAACTATCTTCGCTAAGTCTCCCATCCGGGCATATCCTGAATCAGCTACTCCGACCTGGCACTTCTTGCCCATTTCTTCATTGGCTTTTTCTATTTGAGCGGAGAATTGCCCCAGATCGTTGTTGGTCACTGCTACATCACTGCTTGCTATCAAACCGTTCTTGTCATCCACCACTACCTGCACATTATGACCAGCGTGGCTACCCTGTCTGCCGTGAATTACGGTGCATTCTCTGTCTACAGTATTCAGAGTCCTCCCTTTATCCCCATGGAGTTCCTCCATTATCTCCTTTATCCGTTCCTTCCTGGCTTGCACATTCTGTAGCTCCTCACCGACTTTCACCAGTGAAGGCTGTCCTTCCTCGGCTTCATCTGTCGCCTCCGCCTCGGCAATCAACTGGTCTATCTTTTCATCAATCTTGGCTATGGTCTTTTCACATTTCTCCATGGACCAACTATTCTTGATAGAGGCATTGGCTCTTATCTTGCTGCCATCAACAAACAAGATATTGCCTGCTATCAGATCAAGCCTGATACATAACCGTACACATTCCTTCAATACCTTCTTGAGCGCCTCTTTGTTCTTACGCCTGAACTCAGCGATAGTCTTGAAGTCGGGTTTCAGTCCTCCCATTAGCCAGATGAAGGATAAGTTGTAGTTGACCTCTCGCTCTAACCGGCGGGAGCTTCGAACACCATACGAATACCCGTACACCAGTAGCTTAAGCATCGCCCTCGGGTCATAGCTGGGATTGCCTTCCTTCTGAGGATCACATTCAATGCCCAATTCCTCAAGATACAGCCTATCAACAAAGGCGTCATACACCCTCACCGGAGCGTCCTGAGGAACGTACTCTTCAATACAGACCGGCAACATCTGTATCTGCTCACGATTTCCCAGTCGTATCGCCATCCCGCTCTCCTTGACTTATCTTGACCCCAATTATACCTTAATATCAGCGAGTTGCGACAC
>VGNW01000219.1 GCA_016865955.1 Chloroflexota bacterium
GTTGATAGCATTATACCCGCTGGCGAAACCTTTTCCCCTGCCTGTAACCCTTTATTTTGAGGTCAAGTTAAAAGCATGGTTAAACAGCAAACGTAGGAACAAGCCATAAGGACCACCTGCGCTGGTTTGAAAGCGTGGTCTGACGACTTATCTGGACTTCGAGCGGGTAGTGCATACTGCGCTAACGCGGCGCTGGTGCAAGTGGAAAAAGCCTGGCAGATTATGCGGAGGAAGCTATGATTAAGGTCAGGAAGCTGATTGACGAGATTTACCAGTTGGAAACGGAGCTGCCGCTGGTGGCGCCCAGCCAGTTCACAGTTTACCTTATTAAGGAATCTCAGGGCATCGTAATTGACCCGGGGCCTGCTATTCTGGTGCCGCAGATTCAGGAGGCGATGGTAAAGGTGGGGATTAAAGACCTGTCGCATATTATCCCCACACACATACATATAGATCACGCCGGCGCTATGGGCAGGCTGGCTCAGCTTTACCCCGGGGCTACAGTCATAGTGCATCCCGCAGGGAAGAAACATGTCATAGACCCGTCCCGGCTTATCGAAAGCACGAAGACCGTTTTCGGTCCTGATTTCGAAACCGCGCTCGGTTCCCTCATTCCGGTGCCGGAATCTCGATTGAAGACTGTCGAGGATGGCGAGGTAATCAGGGTCGGCGGCAGGGAGCTGCAGTTCGTTCACACCCCGGGTCATGCACCTCATCAAATAGCCATTCTGGACCGCAGCGTGAACGGTCTGTTCAGCGGCGAGGCGCTGGGTCTGCCGGGCAACGGGGACATGCCTCTGACTATGGCCGCGGTTGCTCCTCCTGCCTTCGACCAGGATGTCTATCTGGAGACCATGGAGAAGTTGCGAAAACTGAAGGCCAAATTGATTTTCTACTCGCACGGCGGCATGGCGAAGGAGCCGGACAAACTAATTTCAATAGCGCAGGAGAACACGCGTCTTGTAGGCGAACTGGTTCGCAGGGCGTTGAAGAGCGGTGAGAGCGACGAGGATGTTAAACGCAAGCTGAAGCAGGCTGCCAAGAGCCGATTCGATGTGGAACTGAGCGATATGGACGTTACTATGATTGTGGGCGGTTATACTATGTACTACAGGAAAAAGGGGCTGGACTAGCAATCTTTATGGGGGACAAAATGACAGAGCACAAGGACGCCTACACCTTCTTAGCTGAGAAGCACGGCTTCGGGAGCTCTCAGAGCTACCTGCGAGTGCTGCAGTTTCTGATGACGCCGCAGCAGGTGGAGATGGTTACGCATTTGCCCGGCTCGCCTGAGGAAGTGGCGCGAAAGGCGGGGCTGAAGCTGGCAGATGTGAAAAAGAACCTGGATGTGTTGTACCGCAAGGGCGTAATCGTGCTCAAGGACTATAAAGTTCCCGATGACTATATGTTCTGCAAATACGCCGAACGCATGTGGGAGGTCAGCGAGTCGTTGATGGGTCTGGATTTATACAGCGAGGCGGAAACAAAGCAGCTTTTCCGTCTCTGGGACGACTGGAAGGAGACCGACTACGCCGATATGACCGCTGCCCGCTGGCATAACCTCAAGGCGATGGGAATCAACGGTTTGAGGATTGTCCCGGCATATAAATCGATACTGGACAGCCCGCAGATCCTGCCCCAGGAAGACGCCAGAGAGATTGTGCGGGTGCAGCCTCTGATAACGGTGGTCTCCTGCTCGTGCCGCAAGCACAAAAGGATGGTGGGCAAGCCCTGCAAGAAGTCGCCCTCAGACATAAACTGCCTGCAGTTCGCCAAGTCGGCGGAGTACTCACTGAGCCGGGGACACGGGCGCAAAATATCGGTGGACGAGGCGATGGCTATCGTAGATAAGAACGAGGAGCAGGGTCTGGTGCATCAGTGGATGAACCACTCGAAAATCGAGGCAGCGCAGCCTTACGCGCTGTGCAGTTGCTGCCGCTGCTGCTGCACGATATGGCATGCCGCAGACATACGCCATGTGCCCAACGACGAGGTCTTTGCCAAGAGCCGCTATGAAGCCCGGGTCGACGCCGACCTGTGCAACGGCTGCCAGGACTGCGTGGAGCGCTGCCAGTTCGACGCCATCGAGATGAAACAGGTCAGTGGCACCAAAAAACTTAAAGCGGTGGTGAACCCGGAGAAGTGCTGGGGCTGCGGAGTGTGCACGCTGGTCTGCCCTGCCGATGCCCTGAAGATGCACCTGGTGAGGACGGCGGAACATATACCGGCATAAGCTGGAGCAATTCAAATTTCAAATTGAAAAATGAATAAATGACGGCTGAGGGGGTTGAGATGGTGAATAAGGTGTTTAAAAACTTCGATGCTGCGGTGGCTGACATTCCTGACGGCGCTACCATCGCTGTGGAATCGTGGGGCATACCTGCCTGCGCGCAGAACCTCGTCTATGCCGTCAAAAAGAAGGACATCAGGGACATCACACTGGTCACCCATAACTTCGTCCCCATCGTGCTGGGAGAGGATGAGACCTGCTTCCCGGCGGCGATACTGCCCCAGCTTAAGAAGCTGATAACGCCTGTGGTGGGCATCCAGCAGCTCGGCGCAGGCGCTTTTGTCAAGGAGTATATCGAGAAGGGGCTGGAGGTGGAGCTGTCCACTCACGGAACTATGGCGGCGAGGCTCTATGCGGGTGCCGCCAGATTAGGAGGATTCTATAATCCGGTGGGCGCGGGCACTGTTATCGAGCAGGGAAAGGAGAAACGGGTTATCGAGGGCAAGGAATACATCTTCGAAAAGCCGATACATCTCGATTACGCCTTCGTCAGGGCGCACAAGGCGGACAGGCTGGGCAATCTGGTGTTCCGGGGCATTTTCAGGGGAGACCAGCCCCTGATGGCGATGGCGGCGAAGGTAACTATCGCCGAGGTGGACGAGATAGTGGAGCCGGGACAGCTCGACGCCGAACATATAGTTGTCCCGGGGATATTCGTCGACCGCATCGTGAAGATTCCCGAGGACGGCATCGGCACTCATAAGAAACAGAAGGCGTTGATAGGCAGGCTGGGCGAACTTGATATTGCGCGCAAGATGCTGTTCAGGAGCAAGGTTTTCGAGGAGAAGCCCAGGGTCGAGGTGAAGAAGGGCGGCAAGTTCAAGCAGAGGCTGGATAGGGACACCATCGCCATGAGGGCGGCGAAGGAGCTGAAGGCGGGCGACTACGCCAACCTCGGCGTAGGCATACCGAACCTGTGCGCGCTGTATGTGCCGGAGGGCGTGATATTCCAGTCGGAGAACGGCTCAGTTGCTTACGGGCCTCTGGTGACGGAGGACGAGATACAGAGGGCGGAGTTCCACTATGTCGATTCGGGGGGCAGGTTTTTTACGCTAGCGCCGGGGACGGCGTTCTTCGATGTGATGACCTCCTTCCTTATGATAAGGGGCGGTCGTCTGGTGAGCATACTGGGCGCGCTGGAGGTATCGGCGCAGGGCGATTTAGCGAACTGGAATACCGGCGGCGATGCGCTGGGCGGAACTATAGGCGGCGGCATGGACCTGGCGGTGGGGGCGAAGCGAGTGATCGTCACCATGGAGCACACCACCAAGGACGGCAAGCCCAAGATAGTTAAGCAGTGTTCTTACCCCCTGACCGCCAAAGAGTGCGTCGATTTGATTGTCACCGACCTGGCTGTAATTGAAGTGACTCAGAAGGGGTTGGTGCTCAAAGAGGTCGCGCCCGGATGGGCCGCCCGAGAGGTTCAATCGCTCACCGAGCCCAGGCTCAAGATAGCGAAGGATTTGAAAGAGATGGAGTTGTAAAAGGTGTAGGGGCACGGCATGCCGTGCCCCTACAGGGTTGGAGCACCTGCTCCAACCTACCCGGGGAACCTGGATTCCTGCTGGCGCAGGAAGGCCATTAAGAGGATAACGATTGTATTTGGCGTAGCAAGGGCGTTCAATTGAACGCCCTTGCAATTTTATCTGGCGTTAAACGCAAGATATGTCTTAAGCCTTCCCTTCTTGCGCAAAGAAACATATCCCAGTAGAATGTCGTGGTAATATATCTAGCGTATACTAAGAAACCTCTGATTAAGTTCACGAAATCTGATACTCAGCACAGTTTCTCAATTTTCAACTGAGTCGTTGACTAAAATTTAGGCTTATCGTTATC
>VGNW01000220.1 GCA_016865955.1 Chloroflexota bacterium
CGTACGGCAATTTCGGCTGGCTCTATTTTGCGGTTGCCAACATTCTCAGCATAGCCATGCTGTATGCCAACTTCCGTCTCCTCAGAAGTGTGCAGTCGAGAGATGCCTGGAAGGTGTATAAACTCTCCGCCTTCCCCTATCTGGGCTTGATTTTCATCGCTTTGTGCCTGAACTTCTGGGTCTAATTCCCGATGAGCCAGCTCTTCCAGCTTGACAAAAAGTGTCCTCAAACAAGTGCTAGAGCAGGCACGCTCAATACTCCGCATGGCTCGGTGCCTACGCCTGTTTTCCTCCCCGTAGGCAGCCAGGGCACGGTCAAGACCCTGACCCCCGATGAGCTCAAATCGCTGGGCGTGGGGATGATTCTGTCCAATACCTATCATCTCTATCTCAGGCCCGGGGTAGAAATCATCCGTAAACTGGGCGGGCTGCACAGATTCATGTCCTGGGATGGGCCGATCCTCACCGACAGCGGGGGTTTTCAGGTGTTCAGCCTGGGGCACCTTCGTCGCATCAACGATGAGGGCGCTCTGTTCCGCTCCCATATCGACGGCAGCGAGCACTTTCTCACCCCCGAGCTTGCTATCGAGATTCAGGAGCAACTGGGCGCGGACATCATCATGGTTCTCGATGAGTGCCCGCCCTACGAAGACGATTTCGGCAAAATCCGCAGGGCTATGGAGCGCAGCCATCTCTGGGCGGAGAGATGTAACCAGAGTCATAAGAAGAGGAAACAGGCGCTTTTCGGCATAGTGCACGGCGGCGTTTTCCCTGAGCTGCGGCGCGAGTCAGCCGCTTACCTCACATCTCTGGGTTTCCCCGGATATGCCATCGGCGGCTTGAGCCTGGGTGAGCCCAAGGAGCTTATGCACTCTATACTAGATGAGACTGTGCCGCTTCTCCCCGGGAACAAGCCCCGCTATCTGATGGGCGTGGGCTCGCCTGAAGACCTGGTGGAATGCGTTGCTCGCGGTATAGACATGTTCGACAGCGCCCTGCCTACCAGGCTGGGCCGCAACGGCGCTGTCTTCACCCGAAACCGCCGCTACAGCATAAACAATGCTCGCTTCAAGACGAAGAAAGGCCCCATAGAATCCGGCTGCGATTGTTACACCTGCCGCAGCTTCTCCGCTGCCTATCTCCATCACCTGTTCAAATCGCAGGAGCTTCTGGCGTACCGCCTGGCTACTATACATAATGTAAGGTTCATCACGAGGCTGATGGAGCGTATTAGAAGCTCTGTCCTTGACGGCACATTTGGCACTTTCAGAAAAGACTTCATAAAGAACTACGAGCCTACCGATGCGGAGACCCGAACTGAACAGAAGAGGAAATGGCTGGAGGCTCGGCAGAATAAACACAGATTGATTGAATAATGCTACTGAAAAAGAGGTGCAGGAAACCTCCTGCCAGGGGTTTGGGGCTTGCCCTGAGCTTGTCGAATGGAGTGTCCCCCAAATCTATAAATCCCCCAAGAATGGGGGATAAAGGGGGTTGACGTAGGGTATTTCAGCAATCTCTGCAGATAATGCCCGCTGAGTTCCCTTTACAGAATCCGTAGTTCCCTTTACAGAATCCGTAGGGTGGGTGGAATGAAATGAAACCCACCAATTAAATATGAAGCAATTTTGATTTGTGGGCACGGCGGAACGCCGTGCCCCACCGCTTTTTCCGCCGCAGACTGACTTGCAAATAACATCTTCTGGGATTATCATCGGGGCAATAATATCTGTGGTCGGTTGGGGTGATGGGTTTCGTCCGCCTCAGTCGGACTCCACCCACCCTACTGGAACTTTAGTATAAAATGCGACAAAAGGAGTTTCGGTGCAGTATCCTTTAAGAGCGTCGTTCAGCAAGATATCGTTTGCTCAACAAATTAGGGTGACTGATGCATCGGGATTGTCGATCTTGAACGTAAGAGAGACCCTCTGCGGGAATTTTAAAGAGATTACTATATACGCTGAAGAGCAGGATACTGAGAAACGTTATAGGATTAATGTCGAACGCATCGCTGGTTTCGCTCGCTACTACTACTTTGCCGATCAAGATGGCGTGAGAGTTGGTTCCGTAAAGCAACGGGAAATACTGAAATTCTGGAAAGCTCATTATGATATCTATAATGGGTTGACACCAATAATGACTATCCGCGAAACCAACTCTTTCGTCAGAGCGGCAGGGTGCTTGCTTGGCTTGTTTGTTGTTCTCGCTTGGTTCTCCGGCTATGTCCTCCGCCCTACTTACCTTGTGACGAATGATTCAGATAATAGAGTGATGATGAAAATGAAGGAGACCCCCAGCTTTTTTAAGAAGTCATTTATTATCGAGAGGGTTGGGGATATTGGAGATCAGGAGCAGATTCTGGCCCTGCTAGGCCTCACGATGAGTATTTTGCAGAAAGTACGTTGGGGCGTATTCATCTCTAATGTAGACATCTCTTTAGAATAACCAAGTTATTGGAGCAGGGTGGGTGGAATGAAATGAAACCCACCAATTAAATATGAAGCAATTTTGGTTTGTGGGCACGGCGTTCCGCCGTGCCCTACCGCTTTTTCCGCCGCAGACTGACTTGCAAATAACATCTTCTGGGATTATCATCGGGGCAATAATATCTGTGGTCGGTTGGGGTGATGGGTTTCGTCCGCATCTGGCGGACTCCACCCACCCTACGATGTCTGAATCTATTGCTGTCAATATGTGTATAATATTGCTGAATAACCGGGGAATATGATATGAACACACCTGTATTACGCCTTTTGTTTATTTTTGGTTTTATCGCCTCTATTGACATTCTCGTGATATTATTCGCAGGGACAAGTTATTTTCTCTTGTTGTTCGCTTTGTTTCTTATGCTATTAAATACAGCGCCCTATTTCGACTTCATCCCCATTGCGTTGTTTGGTAGAAAATGGTACTCAGAGAATGCAAACATCAGTGCAAATCTAAGGAAAGACAAACGTCTTTTGATAATAGGAGTTCTCTGTAGTGTTATCTTATTGGGAGCAAGCATCCTTTTCATTTTGAAGGGGAATGTGAGGCTAATCGATTATATTTGAAGAAGAAATCAACCATTTAGGTAGGTGGCACGGCGGAACGCCGTGCCACCTACCCTTTCACCAGACCTGCAAATAATATCTTGTAAACCGTGCCTGCAATTGAAGGCTCCTGCGTTTTCCTCACTCTTAATAATAGCCGCTGAGTTCCCTTTACATGCCTTTTTTCTTCTGCTAAACTCTGAATTAAAGCTATAGCCCTTGATAGAGAGGTGCAATATGGGGAAGAGAGATTTCAGGCATCATGAAGCCAAGAAGCCCAAGAAGGGGGCTAAGAAACCGATAGTCTCTGATGTACTGTCCACGCCGACGACTGTCGAGGTGATCAAGACCAAGGGGAAGAAGGATAAGAGCGAATGGTGGGAGGAGAAAAGCACTGAGGAAGGGAAATAGCCGTATACCAGCCTATCGGCAACTTTATGAATCAGGTAAACTGCATGAACGGGTGGAGCAGGCGAGGGCAATTCTCGAAAACTGTCACCTCTGTCCTCGCCGCTGCCAGGTGAACCGCATTCAGGGCAAGCCGGGCAAGTGTAATACAGGCAGACAGGCGATAGTCTCCAGCTTCGGACCTCACTTCGGCGAGGAATCCCCTCTGGTGGGCAGCGGCGGGTCGGGCACCATTTTCTTCACCTACTGCAATCTCAAGTGTTGTTTCTGCCAGAACTATGCCATAAGCCAGTTGGGCGAGGGTCAGGAGACGGGAGCCGACGAGCTGGCGGGAATGATGCTCTATCTGGAGCGCCAGGGCTGCCATAATATCAACTTCGTCAGCCCCACCCATGTGGTGCCTCAGATACTGGAGGCACTGGAAATCGCAGCAAAGGGAGGGCTTTCCGTCCCTCTGGTGTATAACAGCGGCGGCTATGACTCGCTGGGAATTCTCAGGATTCTCGATGGCATTATCGATATCTATATGCCCGATATGAAGTATTCCGACGCCCGGAATGCCGAGCGGTTGTCAGGGATTAAAGACTATCCTGAAGCGAACCGTGCCGCAGTTAAGGAAATGCACCGCCAGGTGGGCGATCTGCAGATAGATGAACGTGGTGTGGCTACCAGAGGTCTTTT
>VGNW01000221.1 GCA_016865955.1 Chloroflexota bacterium
ATACCGAGTATTTCTTATGGGCGTCACATCCGATATAATACTTCATGCTGCAGTACCTCCTTACTCTTCGTTCGGCTTTCCCTACAGTATAGGGGGTACCGCAGCGCTTTCATATAATCAAAGACATTGTAGAGCCTTGCTTCAAGTCTTTATATCTCCCTTCATCCCGATGGTTACTTCCTTGAGCGGGATGTTCTTACCGCTCAGGCGTATCGCCTGCTTCACCATGTGCACCAGACCGGAGCAGCAGGGCACTTCCATGTGTGCCACTGTGATGCTCTTCACATCGGAGCGACGCAGAATCTCGGTCAGTTTCCCCAGATGCGCTCCGAAGTCGTCCAGCTTGGGACATGCCACCAGCAGCGCCCGACCTTTGAGTAAGTCCTGATGGAATCCGGCGTAGGCGAAGGGAACACAGTCCGCAGCCAGCAGCAAATCGGCTCCCTGCAGGAAAGGCGCGCCCGGAGGCACCAGTGCAAGCTGCACGGGCCAGTGACGCAGCATCGACGGCTGCGGTTTCCCTTGAACGGCCCCTTTTGTTTCAGTTCTCTCGAACTGAGTTACAGTAGCTGAGGAGCAGCCGCAGGGCAGTTTCTCATCCACTTTTTCAAACTGAGAGACGGCAGCGGAAGGACATCCGCAGGGGGCTTTTTCTCTGGCTTGCCTCTGCACATGAATATGATGCTCTACCGCTTCCTCATTGAACTCCTCTACCACCCTCTCCTCGATGGTTATCGCGCCCTGAGGGCACTCGCCCAGACATGCGCCGAGTCCGTCGCAGTACTTCTCGCTGACCAGCCTCGCCTTGCCGTCAATGATTTGCAGCGCTCCCTCGGCGCAGGCGGGAACGCAGACGCCGCATCCGTTGCACTTCTCCTCGTCTATCTTGACTATCTTTCTCAACACTTTAGTTTGCATCTTGCACCTCCTTGTTTGTTCTACAAGACGATAATAACGCTCAGCAGCAATTCATACCATGATTTAAATCATACTATCGCCTTTCCACTTTCACACTCGATTTTATAACAGGTAATGGACCATCAAATCCAGCCTGCCCCGTTTGACCAGATATAATCCAGAGAATCTCATTACCTTCCGAATTCTCTCTCTATACCATGGCGCATAACAGTGTTTCTCACACTTTTTACATGTCGGCTTAGGGTCATAGGGACAGAGGAGCAACTTAACAATACCGTGATTCAACAACTTGCTGCAGTCCTTGCATAAGGTCAAGGCTTTGCGTCCCAGGCTATTGCGCAACCTCTCATCCTTAAAAGTAAATGCATCCCTGACTTCCGTTCGGTGATACTCCCGGCAATAGATAGCTATGAATTGACCCAAGACCTTTATATCTTTCCTCTTCTTGTTATCCAACTTTTCAAATATGCTGGACATTTTATTCCCGACCTTCGAAGCCTCGAATTATCGCCCTTTTCCCACTGTGCTGTTAATGACTGGCTCAATAGCCTTAACAGTCGCTTTCTTCCTTTCCTGTTCGCGAATCGCCCTCCTGGTGAACTCCATACCGCTAACCGGACATACGTCTTTGCACCGGTTGCACATATAGCATTCCTGCTTCAAATCCGTCCACCCGACCTCGGCGGTGGGGCAGGCTTCTCCGCACTTCTTGCAGTTTATACAATTCTCGTTCCTTCTCAGCTTGAACCTGCCTTTGATTGCAGCCAGCGACAGCACTGCGCCGTATGGGCAGGCAAGACGGCAGAACGGCCTGTACACGAACGCCGATATTACCACTATGGTCAGGAAAACCCAGAAGAACACCGCGCCGGTATTCAAATCGAAGAAGTCCTTGAGTCCCAGATACCTGAGCAGCCCTGTCGAGAATACCACCGCAAGAATTACAAAGGCGATAAGGAAACCGATGCGGAAGGCTGTCGTTATTGTCTTATTGGCGACCTTCAACTTCCTTCCCGGCAGGAGATAGAGCAATTCCTGAGTTGCCCCCACGGGGCAAACATAGCCGCAGAAGACCCTGCCGAAGGCGAAGGACAGTACTACGAACATGGTCAAAAACACCGCTGGGATTGCTACTGGCATGCCCAATTGCTTGATTTTGCCCATCAGGAGAAGCTGAAACTGATAGGGCAACATGGGTGCAAAGATGAGAAAGCCCAGAACTGTGGAGATTACCAGGAATAGATAACCTATCCGCCTGTTGAATTTGCCCCTTCGGAGCATGACCACCAGCATGACGGTAGCGATTACGGCGTATGCCATCGCTGCAATTTTCGTTGCTTCGATAGCCATTTCGCACCTCCTTCAGCAAGGGCTTAAGAGACAAGGGGCTTAAGCCCCTTGTCCGGACTCTGCACTCCCCTCTAGGGGAAACAGCCCAGCTGACAGCTTGAAATCTTTATCTTCAGCTCGTTGGCAGCATCGCCCACCTCTTTGGGAGCCACCTTGAGCTTCTTGGCAATCTTGAAAGCGACGGCACAGGGCAGTTTCCCGTTCACCAATGACGCCTTGATTTCGTTTTCCAGTGCTTTGTTATCCATTTTCGTTATCCCCTTTCTATGGCTTCATATTTTCGCAGCCCTTCAACTGTTTCCATCTCTCCTCGCCCAGGCACTGCCGCGCCGCAGCGCACCAGTCGATGCAGGAGGGCAGCTTCTCCTTATAAATCCACTCTCCGCACTGATGGCATTTCACCCTGGTCTCATTGGAGAATATCTCCTCCTCGGCGCCGCAGTTAGGGCATTTATAGAGTTCCACTCTCAGCCATCTGAAATCCTGTCCCGGGCATCTCACCGTCATCTGGCACCTCCCCCGGCTGGCTCAGCCAACCTTTATCGTTTCATGCACCCATAATAAAGCTAAGATGAGGTAAGCACTATGATTTAAATCATAAAAAGGGGAGTTTTTCTGCCCGCTGCGGATGTGTCGTAATTTCTAAACCTGGGGAGGTCCTTCGCTCAGAAGTCTGAGCTTCAACTCATCGAGGATTACGGTCTTGCCCCTGACGGAACGGACGATGCCTCCGTCCTTAAGACGGCTCATCACTCTTATCGCCGTCTCCGTGGTGGTGCCCGACATATCGGCTATCTCCTGGCGGGTGAACGGCAGCGTGGTGCCGAGCTTTGCGGAAAGCATGAGCAGCGTTCTGGCGATGCGCTGCTCCACCTTCTCCGCCGCCAGGTCTCTCAAACGCGCCTGAGCATCCCTCAGCCGTCCCCCCAGCACGCTGATAACCCTCAAAGCCACTTGAGGACGGTTTTTGAGGAACGCCAGGAAGTCATCTCGCTTGATTCCCAGCACTCTGGTCTCGGAGACAGCCTGCGCCGAGGCGGGATAAGGTTTGTTCTCGAAAACGGCGACTTCGCCGAACATCTCGCCGGGACTGAAAAAGGCGATGATGAACTCTTTGCCGGAGGAGGAGTGCTTGAGGGCTTTCACCTGCCCTGCGGCAACTATGTAGAACCAGTCAGGGGCATCGCCCTCCCAGAAAACAAACTCGCCGGGCGACAGGCTTCGTTCGCTGGCAAGGGCAGCCAACTCAACAAGCTCTTCACCGTTCAACCGGGAAAAGATGAACGATTGCTTTATGATTTGCACCTTATCTATGTTCTGCATTTGCTGATTCGGACTTCACCGCTATCTGGAATTTGGAGTTTGGGGCTTGGGACTTTCAACTCTGTTTCCCAGCGGCAGAGTGAAGTAAAACGTGGAGCCTCTGCCCGGCTCGGATTCCACCCATATCCTGCCGCCGTGTGCCTCCACCAGCCTGCGGCATACCAGAAGCCCCAGACCGGCACCTTTTACCCCTGCTAATCGCTGGTCTTCGAGGCGCAGGAAAGGCGCAAACAATTTGGACTGGTCGTGCAAAGAAATACCTATACCCTGATCGCTGACTCCGACGACCAGGCGCTCCTCTTCCATCCTGGCGGAAATCCGTATGACACCCCCATTCGGCGAATACTTGACCGCGTTTTCCAGTAGATTATGCAGGATGCGCTCCAATCTCAATTCGTCAGCCTGAACTATGGGCAGATTCTTGGGCAAATCGATAACGAAACGGTGTGTTGC
>VGNW01000222.1 GCA_016865955.1 Chloroflexota bacterium
GCTTGAGCAGTCACAGTGAATTCTGGATACCCGTCTCGCCAGAATTCGGCCTTCAGTTGCCCAAGGGGGCTGAAGTCTGGCGACTTCAGCTACGATGCAAGGTCACAGGCATTTATGAAATTAAGCACTAGCTAAGTCCTCGCCCGTGGCCGCTCTCCGTGTCACCGTGGCGGCCGATTCCGGGGTCACCAGCCGCCGGCGTGCGCCGCGGCCCATGGCTTCCTTCTCGGCAAGTCTGAGAGTCGCGAAATGAGTGATGTGTCCCCAGAATAGCCACAGATTGTGCGACCTCGCCAATCCTCGCTCACTTCGAACGAACTACGCGGCGGCAACAGCGCCTTGATCTCGCCGCACACCGCACTCGACGACCACACCATCAAAATCCCCAGACCGACGAGGTGAAAGACCATCCATTCCATACTCATCCTCTTACTCCTTTCCGAAACATCTATTGAACAAGAAGATCGGCTACACAAGATTCTCCTCCGATTCCAGAGAAGATAGCCACAATCTTACATCGCGCGGGACTGTTTGTCAAACCGGCATCACTTCCTTTGGTAAATCTCTCGCTCATGCCTTCCCTCCCGTCTCCCAACACGCCAAATGGTGTGGCCCCGCACCTCATGAGGAAGCAAAGAGGCACACAACACGGAACAAACGGTCTCGAGACTTTTCTTCAATATCTCCGGTTATCTGCGCCAACCTTGCATTGTTCAGTAGCACTGGTAGCAAAGCGCTTCCCCTTTGTCTTTATCGGCCTCTGTCAGTCAGGGGCGAAAAAGCAACAGCGGATAGACATTCAGGTCTTTTGTGGCCCCGATGGCGGCCGGGTTGTCTATCCCGATCCATTTTCTTCCCCTGCCGTCGTCGTCGTTGATGATGAAAGCAAATGCTATAGTTTTGCCTGGCTTGATGCTGACAGGTTCAAGGGCATTCAATGGAATCGCCGCCTCATAGACCAACCCTTTTTGCTCTTTCATTCGTTCTATGGCGATTCTCAGTCCCACCACCGGCCCGCCTGAATTCACGCCGTGCTCCTTTCTACTTTTGATACCTTGATTGGTCAAAGCCAAGCTAATTTCCGCATACTCACGCTTCTCCACGGTTCCCATCCCCAACTGAATGCTGTCCTGCGCCCAAAGCCCGTCTGCGGGTTGGTTGTTCAGATGGAGGTCATCCTTGACGTCACAGGCGAAGTAGAGGTATTCGTTATCATACATGACATAACCGACTGCGCTCAGGTCATCCACGCCGCCCCACACGCCAGGATCAGGGGGCAGAACCTGCTCTTTCCTCGTGAGGTAGATGGCTTCCTCCTTTGGCCACTCACCAAGAGAGCCATCAATGGTGATCCTGGTGTTGGCCTTTGTGGCGACAAGGCTGTGGTCTGACGGCGGGGGCAGGACAAGATCATGCTGAGAGGTGTAGTCCGGCCGCACCAAGCGAACCTTCAAGGGCAGTTTTTCTCCCTTCTTCAGCGTCTTCTTCATGGGCACGGTTACCACTTGCTCCTTGAGAGCAGGAAGTTCAAGGCGAAGGAATTCAGTACCTCCGGGATAGTCAAGTTCCATGCCCAGCGAAACCTGCTTCCCGTTCCTGTTTTTCAATATGATGAAAAGATTGCCGTCGGATGTCAGGAATGAGTCAGTTATCGAAAGGCCCTCGTAGAAGCCCAACGGGGCCGACTTTTCCATGTTCGCCGAGACCGCGTTTATTGCGTCTGCCGAACCCAAGATGTAAGCTGGTTCCCCGTCAATCCTGATCCCGCCGCGTTCAGGCCTCTTTTCATTTCCAAGGATATCGAGTATCTTCACCTCGCCGCCCAATAATGAGCCGGGCAGGAGAAACGCGTCTCGCACCGCCCAGACCGCAAGAATAGCTTTTGCATCCCTCTTGAACATTGCCGCCCAGAGGTTTTCGTCCTTCAGGTCTAAGCTTCGGCTGAAGGTGAAGCCTTCCGTGAGAGAAGCAACATTGGCGTAGGCTGCTCCGCTGGCCAGGACGTTGTCGCCCCGCCCAAAGGGACTGTAGCCGGTGCAATTTCCCTTCCAATTGTACGGCGTCTCGTCGAAAGAAGCGGCATGCCAGAAATATGCCTCCAGCTTTGGCTCCATCTTCCCAATGAGCATGCTCCTCGTCAGGTAGTTCGCAAAGTCCCTTTCCTCCTTCGGGAATTGCACGGAGGGATAGATAAATCGCTCATCGGAGCTACCCCTCCCTTCTGAAGCCAGGTCCCATCCCAGCTCGCCTATCCACATGCGCCGGTTATATTTCTGGCAAAGCTCCCTTATCCATCCCTGCTTTTCCGCTTGTTTGTTTTCCTCGGGGCTTTCCGCGGATCCCTGCGCGAAGGCTCTCGGATAGGCATATGGATGGAAGGGTATCAGATCGCAGTATTTGTCACCGCCGAGCTCGAGAAACTTTGTGGTGAAGGGAACATTTCCTCTGTCAAAATCAACTCCGCTAACCCCGGTGGCTAACACTATGGCAGCAGGGGCTCCCCTCTTTATTCCTCTATGGCCGGCTTTTGCAAATTCAAGATACGTCTGAACATCTGCTATCATAAGGTCGGGTTCGTTTATGACCTCATAATATTTAATCCTATCCCTATATCTTTCTGCCACCTTAAAAAAAAATTCCCCATAATCCTCTAAGGAAGCATAAGACTTGCCATCGCGCACTTTCGGGTAGCGGTTTTCGCCTCGTGCCCAGCCCGGTGCATTGGGGTTAAGCGTAATAAACATGTCAAATCCATGCTTCTCGAAGGTATTCACACGCAAGTCAAGACTCTTCCAATCCAACTCTCCCTTCTCAGGCTCAACATGATCCCATCCTTGGAAGATCCGGACCCGCTTCACGCCGAGCCGCTTCAGGGCCCGTACCCTTTTTTCTAACAGAGCATCGGGCACCCTCCCCCCCAACCAATAATCATCTATGTAGAGACCAACCACGGTTCCGAAGTAAGACTCGGAAGAGGGGATCGTGACGTCGGGTTGCGGAAGAACAGCGAACCTCCTCATGCACTTTCCGATGAGTTTTCCACCCTCACGCGCTTCAACGACGAGATTGTACAAGCCCCTCTGTTCAACGCTCGGACGGAGCTCAACAGATGTAATCCCCTTCGGAGCCACCTTCTTGTCCATATCTCCTTCAGTCGTTTGCCTCGCGTAGTAATCAAACACTCGATATGTTATCGAAACGACCCTTTTGCGCTCAGAAAAGGTGTTGTCAAGCGTCACATCGAAAGAGGGCTTCTCTCCCACGAGGTATATTGCGCCGTACTCCTTGCTTTCGAGGCCCAGTTGGATGTCCTCTACTTCGGGCTTAGCAATAGGGGTTTCTCCTTGAATAGGTTTCTCGCTGAGGACTATCTGGCACGTATTCCACGAACCCGCTGCAGGCAGCCCCTGAGCCTCTGCAAAATGAAGGGGAAAACCGATGCCCCGTCTGCGCACAAGCTCACGCCACTGATATGAACAAAGGCTGTATGGCTGGGGCAACTTGTCAAAGGCGACAGAACAATGAACCTTGCCCCTGTCGGTATCAAACACCACGCCCTTGAAGTTATCTCCAAGTGTGTGTGAGGACTTGACATAAGCAGGCAGGAATTCTGTCCTCGTCTCTTTGCCGTCCGCGCCAATTATTGTGACCGCCTTCAAGCGCTCCTGATGCCCGGGCAAGAAACATGGCAGAAGCCTTAGCGTCTGGCAATCAATCTGCCTGTCCAAGCTGAATGAGCAAGAGGCGACCACTGTGTCCGCGCTCAGGCTCACCTTGTTTATCTGTCTGAAGCCCGTCTCCTGATGATGATAGAACCATGTAAGCTCAACGGTTTCTCCCACTTCCTTTAGCGTTACAGGGATGTAGCCGGGAGTGGTGTAGAATATGGGGCAGTCCTTGCGCCAATTCTTGTACGGCCTGATCAGGTTTATTGACCCGAAACTGGACAAGACGGGCAGACCATTCCATTCAACCCTCAAATCTCTCGCGGAGTCAGCGAAAACGGTAAACTTCCCTTTCTTGACGAT
>VGNW01000223.1 GCA_016865955.1 Chloroflexota bacterium
TGCACATTTGCTCTCCAGTGCAGAAATGAAGCTATTAAATGCTCGATTTACCACGAGGCTATCGAAAGGATACACATAGCCGCTGGAAATGAATGTAGCTGCGGGGCTCAAATCAATGCCAATGCAGTGCCGACCGAGGCGTAATGCAGAAACTAAGGATGTGCCTGAGCCGCAAAAAGGATCTAGTACCACATCCCCAGGTTTTGTGTAGTGCGCTATATAAGTGTCAATTGCCGACGGCGGTTTCTTCGACCAGTAACTGTGCATCTCATAAACCGGCTCACTACGCTCTACCTGAAGCTGGTCGGTCATAGGTCCTATACTATAGTTATCGCTCTTGAGATCGTATGGCTGTTCTTTGATATGCTGTTCTATAAAAGCCTTGAGATTTGGGTTAGGCTTGTCACCCGAATAGTAGCCCTCCGGCATTCCGGATACTTCTCGGCCAAAGAAATGGCCCTGATTTCCTTGCGTCGTCATAGTTAATCCCTCAGCTCCCATAGATGGTTCTCGGCAATTAGATTTGTGGGCAGTGTGTAACTTGCCCTTTCCATTTCGGGAAACATTACTACTCTGCCAGCTCCACGGCGACCAGGCAACAATAATAGAATCCTGTCTTCATCCCGAGCTAGGGTGCGAAGCAAGCTGAGCTCAATATTGTAAGCGAATAGCATTTCGAAATTTGCCAGTACGAGAATTACTTCGCCTTTTAGATGCGAACGGAGAAAACGTTCAAATGCTTGTGCAACATGAGCTGCAGTAGGTTCAGGTCTCTTGGCCTCGTTCTGCACGAGAAGGCGAAATTCCTCATCCGGTATGCTGTCGAGAATGCCCTTATTCACCGAAAGTGGTTTTGGAAACGGTTGTCCATCAGGGGTCGTCGCTTGTTTGAGTGTTTCCGCAAATACATTCAACCTCTGGTATGAACCCAGGACACCATACAGGTGACGTCCTACTGGAACAGTGAGGCAGGTCCTGAGGCTTTCAATAATCTCGGTATCTCTCACGCTCGCCCCCCTGCGTTCGCCAAATGCTGCACAACTTCTTCCAGTTTCCACTTAGTTGTGAACTGCCTTATGTTATCTATCTCGGATATCTTGCTGATGATTCCCTGGTTCCGGAGTTCGTATAGCGAAGGCAAAATTCTGTCCGGGTTCCATAACATGGCTTTGACAGCCCGGCTTTCCTCCAGTTTTGAGATGTCATACATCCCTGGCTCTGCAAATTCGCTGTGTAGGACGAATGCAAAGGAGGGCAGCAGAATGTCGCGATAGGCGAAGGCAATAGCCTGTTTCTCCGAAGTCGCGAGGTTGGCAGCGACCAAGGTTTCCACTATTGCCTGGGCACACTTGGGAATGTATTTATGAGACGGGCCAAATTTCTCTCCCAGATAGGTTCGAACAGCTTCTCTGGTAATGATCCCGACACCGATGGCTGGAAGAAGCAGGTCCACTACGGCATCAGCCATAAGAGGCTCTGATTTGCAGAACCTGTAGAAGCAGGTATCCCTCAGTTCCCGCTTCCCCTCAAAAAGACTGGCAAAGGTTAAGAGAGGCGCATCTATCGAGCCTTGGGGGAACATTCTTTTAACTATGTAGCCGGCATAATCGGTACGGGTTCCTTCCGAATTGAAATGCAGGTGACTTCGCAGGAAAGCCCTGACTTCATCCGCAGACCCAGATTGAGGTACAGTCGGAAGTATGGCAATAGCTTCTTTGAGAGCGGACGGGCTGAACATTTGAGTAGCACGCCGCTTAACAGGGGCTACAGCAACCTTTGCTTCAGAGGCTTCGCAAACCGATTTATCTGCCGGTTCTGTTTTCGAAAGATCGAAAAGTGAGACCTGTCGCACGGCCGTCAGAATTGAGGCTGGTCCCGACTTCTCCTGTGGGACAAGTCGCCTGATATAATCGACTAATTTGAGTAAAACGGCGCTGTTTGACTTGATCCCTGTGACTCTGCAGAGTGATTCGGCCGGCGCTGAAAGAACTCCGGAAATGTCTCGATATTCTGTTAGTAACTTTTGCGCCAACGGTTGAACATCCTTCTGCGGTATAGAGTAAGAAAGAAGAAGCTCTAGCAGTGCTTCATCGGTTCGGGAATTCTCATCCCCCAAAAGGAAGCGCTGCCTAATTCTCTCGCGATGTCCTGACTTATTGTTATCTACCATTTTAAGATTCTCTGCTACAACAAAACTTCACTGCGGATTGGTCGCCTGCCTTGTTTCTAGCCAGCGGTCTATGGCTTCTTTTCTGAAACGCCAATGACGGCCGATTTTTTGTGCTGGTATTTTGCCTTCTCGCACCAGTTTGTAAATTGTGGATCTAGGAATCTTTAGATACACCGATAGCTCTTCTATAGTAAGTACATAACCCAGCTTATTTTCAGCCATATTTGCTCCGTACCCAATTATAGCTGTAATTTACAATTATTGATAGTTGTTGTCAAGTGTTGCACTTAATGAACAAAAAAAGGGGCCTGGATTTTTCCAGGTCCCTTTGTGCGAAAACATGCATTCTCAGAATTCAAACAACGCTGGCTGTTCCGCTTCCCTTTTGGCTACCTCCTCTTCTTTTTGCAGACGTCTTTCTGCTCATTCCTTCTCCTGACTAGCTGTAGTACGTCGGAGATAGAGCCATTCTTTTAGTCGGTTCAGGTCGACCATCTGCTGGTTTGTGAGTGAATCAACCCTAATATCTTTTGGCATCTCACTCTTGCGCCATCGGGTATATGTTTTACCAGCGACATAGAGATAAATATTGCACCAGTCACTATCCATCGGCATGGTCAATGAAGCGGTATTGAGATAAGCACAGGCTTCGGCATCCGTACCAGTTGGTTGCTCTCCCTTTGAGACTTTCATGTTTTCAGTCAACCTTTCCAACGTGATGGCGTTCTTTATCCATTCTGGGAGACTATCCCCCCATCCACCCGGGTAAACAATGATAGGATCGGTTAGCGTACCTACCAGGTCGTCTATCATCGAAGTGATGTTTTTAGACAAAGTAACCCTCCTTGTATTTGTATTTCGTAATAAAGGCCTAGTATTCGTCGGGGAATAAGATAGTAGTTATACTCCGGTCAGCCTCGGTAATTATCCAGATAGTCGCTATTCCGTTTTGAGGAAAGCGGTCATCATTATAGGCCGATAGCAAACATGTGCCTTGTTTCATCGCCTGGTCGTTACTCTTTTTATCCTCTTCATCCACATCACCCCAATCACCCTTTACATGACGATTCAAGGATTTCTGGATGAACTGAGCAAAGTCGGGGTTTTCACACGCTAGGTCGTAGACTCCTCTGGTGGCGACAATCTGGCCGGTATTGAAAGCAGCGTTGATTACGAATAAAGCATTCATTACTTCTCCTTTTTGGGCATAGTAACTCCTTCAATTACTGATTTCGCAAGCTTTATCAGCTCACCAAACTGAGCTGTTTGCCACTGTTCGCTTTTTGCCGTTCTGACTCTACTGTTCCACTGGGGATAGACTCACGAACTGAGGTAATCACAGCCCGGACGTTACCCGAATAATGCTGCTGGTTCCAGGACATTACCCCGCCCGTAATCCGTTCGATTTCACTGATAAGGCGTACCAGGTGCTGGTCGATGTAGCCCGGCAGGTTGGGGATTTTTCTAGCCTCGGTAGCGACAAGCTTCGCCTGCTCCATTGGCTCGATAGCCTGATTGACGTATTCCTCGACCATATCCATAGCCTCGCTCACCATCAGCGCATTCCACTTAATAGGCATGGTTGACCTCCTTTTTTTCAGTTTTTTGGGCATAGTTACCCTGGCAAGAATGGCTAGTATGTGGGTGTCTAGCTCTTGAGCGCCATATTGATGGCTTCCTTGACGACGTCAGCCCAGCACTCCAGTCCCCATTCCACGCCCTTCTTCACTTGGGCAAGGATGTCATCGGTTATCGCTTCTTCAGGAATACCCATCTCCCTGGCGCAATCAATGACATCTACCTTGCTGAGGACAAAGATAGTGTCGGTATCCGCCATAGTCGGCTTCCTCCTTTCT
>VGNW01000224.1 GCA_016865955.1 Chloroflexota bacterium
GTGCTGCTGCTCGATGTCACCCCGCTGACATTGGGCATCGAGACGCTCGGCGCTGTGATGACGCCGCTCATCACGCGCAACACCACCATACCGACCTCGAAGAGCCAGATATTCAGCACGGCTGCGGATAACCAGCCCAGCGTGGAGATACACGTGATGCAGGGCGAACGACCCATGGCTAACGATAACCGGACTCTGGGGCGCTTCATGCTGGACGGCATACTGCCCGCCCCGCGGGGCATGCCGCAGATTGAAGTAACCTTCGACATCGATGCCAACGGCATACTCAGCGTCAAAGCCCATGACAAAGGCACGGGCAGAGAGCAGAAGATAACTATAACCGCCTCCAGCGGGCTGAACAAGGATGAAGTCGAGCGCATGAAGCGCGAGGCTGAATCTCATGCCGCCGAGGACACCAGGCGGAAAGAGGAAGTGGAAGCCCGAAACATGGCGGACACCCTGGTCTACACGGCGGAAAAGACGCTGCGGGAGCAGGGCGGCAAGATTCCCTCTCACCTGATAGGTGAGGTCGAAAGCAAGATAGCCGCCGTGAAATCGGCGTTACAGGGCAGCGATGCGCAGCAGCTCAAGCGTACCGCGCAGGAGCTATCCGACGTCATGCAGAAAGTAGGCGCCGCCGTATATCAGCAGGCTGGCGGAGGAGGGCCGGGCGCAGGAGCGCCGCCACCGCCTCCGGGAGGCGAAGGTGGGGGCAAAAAAGACGAAGGCACCGTCGAAGGCGAATTCCGCGAAGTGTAAAAGCTTATTCCTTTTCCTAACCTTCCCCCTTTCTTAAAGGGGGAATGGCACGGGGGCACCTGGATTCCTGCGTACGCAGGAAAAAATCAAGAGGGCACAACAGAGGTCAAAGAAATCGATTGGGGGAGTGTGGCTTAAGGAGGCGGGGACGCCTAAGGAATATTGCCGCCGTCACGCCTCACACGGTTTCAAACTGGAGCTTCTTCAGTTCTTCTTGTGGGAGGCGCTTTTTAATGCCTAAAATCTCTATGCCCACGGCTTCTCCTTTGGCATTGTAGTCGAGGATAATTCCGTGCTGAACCTCCTCGGACTCTACTATCTGGCTCTCATCCAGGCGGAAATACAGGGCATCATTTGCGGCATCTATCTTTATTCTCATCTTCCCCCCTTCGCTCTGCGGTCAAGCCTTGGGGATGGGGATATCAAGTTGGCGACATATTTTCTTGGCTAGGAAAACCTCGATTTCACGGTGACGGGGCACGGTGGCCATATGTCCATTCTCCGGGTTTAGGAAAACCGTATGTTTAGCACCTTCCCGGTGAAAAATACATCCTTCTTTTTTGAGGTGGTCTACGAGATAGCGGCGTTTCACGTCTATACCTCGACCAAGATTTTCCTTTTGAGGATTTTCCCCGCTACTCCTTTAGCTCTCAGTTCTTGCTGACTCTCCAGTATTAGCTGCACTGCTTCTCTCAGGTTCTCCTCTACCTCCTTTACGGTCTTTCCCTGGCTGAAAGCCCCCGGAACTGCTTCCACCCACCCGATGTACCATTTGTCCCGCTTTTCAATGGTAGCTTCAAATGCTTGTTCCATAATATCCCTCCTCGTCTACAATATCATATATCAGCCCGCGACTCAAAGTCCATTTTCTCGCTTTCCACTTTTCAATCTTGAACCCTTTTCCCCCCTCTCTCTTATCTCTCCCTCCAGGGACGAGATGATAGGGCACAAGGCATTGTGCCCCTACGTGCCCCAACTGACCGCTGAAAGCTGATAGCTGACTGCCCCCATCGCATTTTTCAATTTTCCCTCTCCGCGCCCTCTGCGTCCTCTGCGGTTACCATGCCTGCATCGGTTGACTTCGGACTGAAAGGACTGTACACTTGAACCAGAAAGCGTTATAAAAATCTATAGTCCTCGCAAGCTGAGGCGTGGATGCGCTGAAGGTATGTCCACTTGCCTTGGCTTGTAATGGGTTGTGAGGAGTTTCAGGCTTGACCGGTCAAAGGTGGCAGATTTGCCCCTCTCTTTCCGCTGATTCAATGGCGCAGCGGGTCGGACCCAACATTAGTACGCTGCTCGTCCAGTTGCTCCACAACCGCGGCGTTACCGACCCCGCTCAGTTCGAGCCGTTCCTCGCCGCAGACGAAAGGCTGACCCATGATCCCCGCTATCTCCCCGATATCGATAGGGCGGTGACCAGAGTCCTGCGCGCTTTGCTCGGCGATGAACTTATCGCCGTGTACGGTGACTTCGATGCCGACGGCATTACCGCCGCTGTCCTGCTGGTGGAGGGCATAAAGCAGCTCGGAGGCAGGGTTATCTCCTATATACCCCACAGGCTCGATGAAGGGCACGGGCTGAACAGCGCCGCTATGAAAAGCCTGAGAGAGCAGGGCGTCAGCCTGATTATAACTGTGGACTGCGGCATCACCGGCGTCTCCGAGGTGGAGGAGGGGCAGGGCATGGGACTGGATATCGTCGTCACAGACCACCATGTACCCCTCGGCATTATACCGTCCGCTGTGGCGGCAATCGATCCCAAGCGGCTCGACTCGGTTTATCCTTTCTGCGAGCTTGCCGGAGTGGGAGTTGCCTACAAGCTGCTGCAGGCGCTGTTCCGCGCTACGGGAAGGGACGGAGGCTGGGACAGGTTCATGGACCTGGTGGCGCTGGGCACGGTAGTGGATATGGTGCCCCTGCTCGGCGAGAACCGCTATCTGGCGAAGCGGGGCATCGAGTACCTCAACCAGAGCCAGCGACCCGGCGTGAGGGAGCTGGTGCTCAGCGCCGGACTCGAAATGGGCAGTATAGATTCCGATAGCATTTCCTACGCGCTGGGGCCGCGCCTCAACGCCAGCGGCAGGATGGACCACGCCGTAACCAGCTACGAGTTGCTGACCACGACCTCTCACGAGCAGGCTCGCGAGCTGGCAGCCGTGCTCGAAAAGAGGAATGTGGAGCGGCAGAAGCTAACCGCCGAAGGGTTAGCCCGCGCCCGGGAGATACTGTGCCACGAAGGTGTGGAGAAGCCGCTGCTGGTGGTGGGAGGCGCCGATTATCCCCCCGGCGTGGCGGGAGTGATCGCGGGCAGGCTGGTCGATGAGTTCTACCGCCCGGTGATAGTGCTTAATTTCGACGGCGACTCGGTGAGGGGCAGCGCCCGCAGCATCCCCGAGTTCGATATCATCTGCGCCTTTACCGAGTGTGAGGAGTTGCTCACGCGTTACGGAGGGCACGCTCAAGCCGCCGGTTTCCTCACCCCGAAAGCCAATCTGGAGAAGGTGCATCAGAGACTGCTGGAAATAGCTACTCGGGAGTTAGCTGAAGTGGACCTGCGCCCCTCTCTGGTCATCGACGCTATCATCCCGCTTTCGGCAGTAGGGAAGGAGACCTTCAAGATTATCAGCAGGCTGGCTCCTTTCGGACAGAGCAATGAGTCGCCGACCTTCCTCAGCCAGAAGGTGAAGGTAGTGGACTTCCGCACCGTCGGAGGCAGCGGCAAGCATCTCAAGATGAAGCTGCGCGACGGTCAGGTGGTCTGGGATGCTATCGCCTTCGACCTCGGGGACAGGCAGCCTACTTCGTATATCGACATTGTTTACAACCTGGAGATGGACAACTGGAACGGCAGAGAGCAGCTCCGTCTCAACATCCTCGACTTCCTCCCCCTGGCATAGTACCTACATGTCCGTTCGCCCTGAGCCTGTCGAAGGGTGAACGGCCCGCTCATGGTTCGACAAGCCTGTCCTGAGCTTGATGAAGGGCTCACCACGAACGGGATTATATACTTTCGCTCGCTGTGGATGTTATCATCTCCGAGGAGCAAAACCCCTATATGTCATTGCGAGCGAAGCGAAGCAATCTCATAGGCAGCTTTCAGTTGCCCCTCCGCCCCGCCGGATTGCCACGTCCTTCCTAAAAGGAAGGACTCGCATGTATGAAAGCGCTGCGTTTGTCAAGGAAAGAGATATGTTATTCGATATACCCTCCCCTTTAGACCAGTATGACCAGGTAGAATGGGCTC
>VGNW01000225.1 GCA_016865955.1 Chloroflexota bacterium
CGGCGGCTTGATTCTGGAACATGCACCGGTGAGCAAAATCCTGATGCATAACGGGCGCGCGGTAGGTGTGGAACTGGCAGAGGGGCGCACGCTGCGCAGCAAGGCTGTCATGTCCACTCTTGACCCGCACACTACTTTCCTCGACCTCGTCGGCGCAAACCATTTGAACAAGGACTTCAAATCCTTGATCGACGGTTGGAAATACGATAAGTGGAGCTTCTATACCCTGCATGTCGCATCTGAGGAAGCTCCGCGTTATAACTGCGATGACCCGTGGGTCAACGATGCTTTTATGACCATCTTCGGCATAGAGAGCACCGACCAGTTGCTGGCACACTGGGACAACGTGGTGGCAGGCAAGCTGGGAGACCATTTCGGCGGACATGCTACTTGCCAGACGCTCTTTGACCCCCATTTGAGCGATAAGCCGGGCAAACATATCTCTTTCTTCCAGATGCATGCTCCTTATGAAATCAACGGCGGCTGGGAGAAACGGGGCAAGGAGCTTGAGGAGAAGGTTCTGCACAAATGGCACAAGTTAGCTCCCAATATGAAGCGGGATAACATTATCATGACGGTTCATGAGACACCGGTGGATATCGAGACACGCTTTCCCAATATGAGACGCGGCGGCATAAAGCACGGCGATTACAAACCCATCCAACTGGGTTCTTTCCGTCCCAATCAGGATTGCTCCAGCACCAAAACCCCCATCGAAGGGCTTTACGTATGCGGAGCTTCCACATACCCGGGCGGGCTGGTGCTCGGAGGCCCCGGCTATCTGGGTGCAAATAAAGTGGCGGAGGACCTGGGCGCTAAGAAGTGGTGGAAACCGACTCCCGAGATGGAGCGATACATAAAAACGTACCTGGAGTAAATAAATTTCGGCTGTGTTAAATAGCCGGCAAGGAGGGAGACATGCCTAAAGAGGAAAGATACGATTTTGTCATCGTGGGTGGCGGACCCAATGGTGTGGCTCTGGCTGCTTACCTGGGCAAATGCGGCGCGAGCGTTTGTGTTCTGGAAGAAAGACCGGAGGCGGGAGGGGCTTGCGAGAACACCGAGCCTATCCCCGGCGTTCGCATCACCCCCCATGCCATGTATATGTATGCAGGTCCCGCCCCGGGGTTCGAGCAGTTGGAGCTACATAAATACGGTTTCCGCATGGATTGGAGTCCTCAGTCGAAAAACCTGGCTGAACAGCAAACCAGAGGTGTTGCTACAACACAGGGATTAGCGCCGATAACAGACAAGGATGCCATGGGCTGGGCTAAGTTGAGCGGCATGCTGGGGCAGCCTATGTTCATTAAAGAACTGTTGCGCTCCATTTTCTGGTGTCCGCCTCATCCACCTGAAGTAGAAGTAACAGCCGAGAATGTCCCCTATATGCAGGTATATAAGAAGCACCAGCCTGATGTGTGGACCGAGGAATTGCTCGATATGACCATGTTCGATTTGATGGACGAGTACCTTGAGACCGAACCAGTCAAGGTAATGCATGCAATGGTAGCTTGGTACTCAGGTGCTGCCGGTCACTGGGAGGGCGTGGCTATACCGGCGCTGGGCTGCGATATAACCCTGACAATTTATAGCGGGATCAGCGTTCCTCGCGGAGGTATGCATGGCTATTTTCACTCTATAATACGATGTGCCATAGCGCATGGCGCGGTCATTCGTACCTGCTGCCCTGTGGACGAGATTATTATCCAGGATGGACGGGCAGTCGGGGTTAGATTAAGGGGCACGGCTACAACCGATGAGAAGAAGATATGGGCAAACAAGGCAGTAATAAGCGATGTTGATGTTAAACAGACTTTTACCAAATTAGTAGGGTCTCAACATGTGAGTACCAGCTTCAGGAGAAAGGTAGAAGACATCAGCCTCAAAGGCGGTAGTATCTGGGTTTCCCATCTGCTTACCCGCGAAAAGCTGCGCTGCCGTCCCAAATTCAGGAATCCGGTATCGGGCGATGATGCCGGGTTAGGTCCTTACCCTTGTGACTCACGCGAAATATACTACGAGCATGTCGCTGATGTGGATGGGCACAGGGGGCGTCCTACCATGCCGCCGGAAAGGTTGATGTGGCTTTCGACACCCGGTGATAGATTCGATGCCGCAGACCCTCAGTGCACGATTCCAGGTCTTCATCTGGCATCCCCGTATTACACCTATGTGCCTCCGCCTGAATATACGGTAGGTGGTCCCGATGCACTCGATAGAGAGAAGGAGGAGATAAACGCCTATCTGCGGAAAGCGTTCAGACAGACGCTTGAGAACCTTACCGATGAAAACCTGGTTCACCACTGGGCAAACACTCCCTATGAATCGGAGTTCCGCAACACGGGTCTCATCGGAGGTACATGGTGCGGTACCCGTCACTGCGATGACCAGTGGGGAGAGAACCGTCCTCTTCCCGAACTGGCTCGATATCGTACACCTATCGAAAGGCTATACCTCTGCAACCAGACAGCCTGTCATCCCGGAGGATTGGCTCTGATGGCTATCCCTTACAACCTGATGCACATTCTTATTGAGGATGGCTTGGCTGAGCCGGGCAAATGGTGGTATCCATCGCCCTGGTATATCCCACAGCGGGGTAAAATATCCGCTGCATCGTATCAAGGAGGTAAGTAAAATGTCAGACCCATTGATTGGCAAGATATTCGATGAGTTTCCCGATGAAAGCAATTGGGATGTGGTCATTATCGGGGGTGGTCCCAACGGTCTGATAGCCGGCGCCTATCTGGCTAAGGCGGGGGTCAAGGTAGCTGTAGTGGAGCGTCGCTATGAAATCGGAGGCGGGCTGGCTACCGAGGAAATTCTTTTCCCGGGCTACTACTCGAACATGCACGCTATTTATCACATGATGGTAGATTTCATGCCTGTGCTCAAGGACTTTAATATGGACCGGCATGCCATGACCTGGACCAAGCCCAATGCTCAAACAGGGATGGTATTCCAGGATGGCAAATCGCTGCTGCTCTCACGCATGGTGGAAGATACCAAGGACTCCATAACCAAGTTCTCGTATAAAGACGCCGTTACTTTCGGCAAAATGATGCGGAAATGGCGCAAGATAGTAGATGAAATAATCGGACCGGCAACTTACATACCTCCCATGGCACCGATAGAAATCTCTATGGCTATGCAGCGTACTAAAGTAGGAAATGAAATGCTGGAGCTTGTCGAGCAAAGCCCTCTGGAGATTATCACCAATAACTTTGAAAACGACCGGGTGCGGGCTCTTCTGCTTTATACGTGTTGCATGTGGGGTCTTGACCCCAGGGAGACGGGTATTGGCATGTTCGTTGCCCTGATGCTGCAGCGGGGCACAAACAAGTGTTACTGCGATGGAGGCTCACACAAGTTCGCTGGTGCTCTGGCTCGTGAGATAGTCAGCAACGGTGGCACCATCCTGGATGCTGCAGAAGCAACCAAAATCTTGATGGAGAACGGTCGTGTAGCCGGTGTTCAGGTCGCTGAGGGTCGTGTACTTCGCAGTAAGGTAGTTATGTCCACACTTGACCCGCATACAACATTCTTAAACCTCGTTGGTGCTAAGAATCTGCCTGTCGATCTGAAACAGTCTATTGAACGCTGGCAATATGACAAGTGGAGCTACTATACCTTGCACGTTGCCAGCAAAGAGCCGCCGAAGTATGCCTGCGACGACCCCTGGATAAACGATGCCTTTATGGTCATTTTCGGCATCGAGAGCACAGACCAGCTCCTGGAACACTGGGACAATGTGGTGGCAGGCAAGCTCGGTCATCACTTCGGTGGACATGCGACTTGCGAGAGCTTGTTTGACCATCACCTTGTACGTTCACCCTGGGGCGGTCATGTCTCTTTCTTCCAGATGCATGCACCATACGAAATACAAGGCGGCTGGGAGAAACGAG
>VGNW01000226.1 GCA_016865955.1 Chloroflexota bacterium
ATCTCTGGACTCTGGCTGAACCTCCGCCGTCGATTTCAAAAAGGTGCTCTAGTATACCATCTTCGGTAACAGGAATTATGACGCAATGATATATACTTCGGTAACACTTTATTTTGACGCAATACGTGCTGACTGCCTTATATCTATGTGTTATGATAAAAAGCGTGTCGAAATTAAGGTTAAGGGTTGGCAATATATGAATACGGTCGAAGTCTCTCAGGTGAGCAAGTCCTTCAAGGGCGTCAAAGTTGTTGATAATGTGTCGTTCAACATAGTGCAGGGCGAGATATTCGGTATGGTCGGTCCCAACGGCGCCGGCAAGACGACCACTATCAGAATGCTCATGGACATCATAAAACCGGACTCGGGCGAGATTAAAATTCTCGGCGAGCATATTAATGAAAATACCAAGAACGTAATAGGCTATCTGCCGGAGGAACGGGGACTCTATAAGAAGCTCACCGTTACGGAATCGCTATATTATCTAGCTTCGCTCAAAAACATGCGAAGAAGCCAGGCACGTGATAGAGCAACACAGCTCATGGAACGGGTGAACATGCTGCCTCATAAGAACAAGAAGACCGAGGAACTGAGCCACGGCATGGGGCAGTTGATACAGTTTATCGCCACTATTTTGCATAACCCTGAGCTGGTAATTCTAGACGAGCCGTTCGCCGCCCTCGACCCGGTGAATACGCAGCTCTTGAAGGATTTCATTCGCGAGCTTAGAAGCCAGGGCAAATCGGTCATCATGAGCACTCACATGATGAATCAGGTGGAGGAGCTGTGCGACAGGATTTTAATGATAAACAAAGGGCGCGCAGTGCTCTACGGCAGCCTTAACGAGATAAAGTCGAGGTACAGGAACAACTCGGTATTCATAGAATGCGACCGCTTGCCTGAAAGCATCACAGGCGTTGCGGGAAGCAAGAATCATGGCAAGTATGTGGAGCTGTTTCTGGACGGCAAGACCTCGCCTCAGGCGGTATTGAAAGACATAATAGATAAAGGGGCGGTGGTGAACCGCTTCGAGATATCGACGCCGTCGCTGAATGAGATATTCATCCAGGTAGTGAAGGAGGCGAGATGAACAAGACCCTCCTTGTCCTGAAACACGAATTCCGCAAGATAGTGAGGAGCAAGACCTTCATTATCCTGACGCTGGCTTTACCGCTTCTGGTGATTCTGGGATTCGGGATATATAAGGGCGTTCAAGAATGGTATCATCCCGGCGCTCCCGAAGAGGTGAAGATAGGGTATGTGGACGAAGTTGGCATATTCGATGAATATACGAATCAGGACGATGTCCTGTTTGTACTTTATCAGAGTGAGGATGCCGCAAAGCAAGCCTTGCTTGCCAAGGAAATTAGAGAGTATTTTATAATACCTTCCGACTATCTCTCCACCGGTCTTATCACCCGATACACACAGGCACGGGAGGCAGAGCCCTCCGAAAAAACCAGAGGGCAGATAGCGGATTTCCTTATCTCCAATCTGCTCTCCGGCGAGGTCAACCCTGAGATAATCGAGCGCGCCAAGTCGCCAGTGGCACTGGCTTCCATCCGCCTCGATGAAAACGGAGAGATAGCAACGGGACAGGATGTATTCAGCAGCTATGTATTGCCTATAGTCTTTGTAGTTATTTTCATGATGGCGATATTCTTCTCGTCGGGGACATTGTTCCAGAGCATCACCGAGGAGAAGGAAAACAGGATGATAGAGATATTGCTATCATCCGTATCAACCAGGCAGTTACTTATGGGAAAGATACTGGGACTGGGCGCCTCCGGCCTTATTCAGGTTGCCGTATGGTTTGTTACCCTCGAAATTTTTGCCGAGGTAGCTTCGGGCACTATACCGGCTTTGAGCGACCTGTCTATTCCCACTATCGTGCTTGTGTGGGCTGTAGTATATTTCGTCCTGGGCTATCTGCTCTTCGCTGCAATATACAGCGGCATCGGCTCTATCGTGCCGACAGCCAAGGAGGGGCAGGGCCTGTCGGTGATTTTCGTTTTACCCTCGATACTGCCCTACTACTTCAGCTACTTCATCATGACCAACCCTGAGGGCGCCCTAGCCAGAGCGCTAACCTTTTTCCCTCTCACCGCCCCATTAACTGCCATGATCAGGATTCCCATAAAGGGAATCGCGCTCTGGGAGATTGCACTTAGCGTTATTATCCTGATAGGCTCGATTGTGCTGACCATGGGACTTGCCGCCAAAGCATTCCGCGTATTCCTGTTGATGTACGGCAAAAGACCGGCGTTTAGAGAGATTGTCAGGTATATCAGGGAGGCGTAAAACCTCTTTGCGGTTTCCCAGCCGATAAATGCTCGCCGATATCAATTTTTACCAGCCCGATATTAGCACAAGAGTTCTACTGCAGTCAAGAGGAAAATGTCGCAGAAAAGCTATCAGCAGTCAGCTTTCAGTTTGGGGCAAGGCGTGGCGTGCCCCTACAGTGCGTCCTTCGAAGAACCCGGGTGGAGCAGATTGAACTCTATCTCCATAAGTATGATTTTCCGCTCGCTGCGGATGTTAGCATCCGCAGCCGTGCCCGGATTCAGGGAAACCTTTGTGAAGGATAACGGCTTCTGAAGTTTTCTATATCTCTTTGGGAGGTTTAATACGATACCGCTTGCCATCGCTTATCACCAGGACACCTGTTTCCATAGGAATGTGGGTTAGTTTTGGTAGCAAAGCAGATAGAGTGGCAATAATAATGGTTGCGGGGGCAAACTTTAGTCTCAATCTGATAATGCCGTTGTGGCTGCCAGTAGGATGGTGACGAACGTCGGCAAAATCGGCATCCAGGGTGACCAGGCAGCGTTCAGCTTTGCGTGCAAAGGCTATTAAATCAGAGTTCTTGCATCCTTTAAGCCCTGCCTCTCTCAGGTGAATGACATCGTAACCTGATTGTCTCAACGCTGTGGCGACCTGTGGGGGGATGTTTTCATCGAGCAGGAGTCTAAGACTCATCTGACTCCTTCAGCCTCAAGCACCCCAACCTCTTCCTGGGCTAACTCTGCGGCATATTCCAGGCAGGCGGAGATATCTTCCTTGCTCAGGTCAGGGTATTCTCTTAGCACGTCTTCGATTTTAAATCCCCCGGCGAGGAGATTAAGCACAATATAAACAGGGATTCTGGTACCCTTTATAACAGGCTTACCGTGCATTACCTCAGGGTCTATGGTTATTCGATTCTGTCGCTTCATTCCACCTTACCTCCTTCCACTCCTTCATTTGCAGGATTGATTAAGTACATGTCCATTATAACTGTAGTTATAATTGGGTCAAGTGTTCGCAGAAGTCAGTCTTAATAAGCCAGTCTTGCTGGCTGTAGCCAGACTCTGAGGTTTCTGATATACTCGTAAATGTCTTATCGCCCCCATCGTCTAGAGGCCCAGGACGTTGCCCTTTCAAGGCAAAAACAGGGATTCGAATTCCCTTGGGGGCACCAACTGTTCACTATTTATCTCTTCCTGCGCGTAGCCCGGCACTTTGCCCTGCTCTCGCACCCACCGCACATGACCTCATTGAACTCGCCCTTGTGGACACATTCCCAGCAGGGCAGACATTCCTCGCCGCACATGGGGCAATTGCGGTGTTCGCTTGCCCGCGCTGAGCCGGTCTCCATAAACATGTAGCCGCAGAAGGGACAGTACCAGTATTTGGGGCTCATTTATCTTAATCTCCGATTGCTATATCACGGCAATTTATTATAATCCTCTTCAGTGCTTTTGCGGAGTAGTCGGTGGATTGTCCCAAGGTCGCTGTCATAGTCCTCAACTGGAACGGAGCTGACGACACCTCTGAGTGCCTGTCATCACTTAAGGAATCTCTGAATAAGTATAGATTTATGAGATAATAATGGCAGATCAAAATCAAGGAGTTCTGCCA
>VGNW01000227.1 GCA_016865955.1 Chloroflexota bacterium
TGTTCTTTCATCATACGGAGCATTTTTTCAATCGCGGTCTGTTTAGTTCTGGCAACACCGGCAAAACGGATCATCCCGTTAGCACCTGTCAGAACGGGTTTTAGAGAAAGAATTGAACCTATCTGAGAAGCTGCCTTAGGAATTCGCCCTGTTCTATACACGTACCGTATGGTTTCAAGCACACCGATAAATCTCACCCGCCCTCTCACTTTCTTCGCTGTAGTGACAACTTCCTGAAAAGATTTACCTTCCCTCGCAGTTCGGGCTGCTGCCAATGCAATTAGGCCTTCGGCGGCTGCGACTGTCTCGCTGTCAAGAACCTCAATGACAATCTTAGGCAGCTCCTCTCCGACTATTTCCTTAGCCAGTTTGGCACTATCATAGAACATGCTCAGTTTAGATGATATGGTAATTACCAAGATATTCTGGACGTTTTTGCCGAGTTCTCGGTAAGCTTCTGCGTAGTCCGCAGGAGAAGCCGCCGAACTCTTCCAGAATTTAGGGTCTCTATTAATGAACTCATAAGCTTGCGTCGGCGTCAGGTCTATCAGGTCCCGGTAAGACTTACTATTGAATAAGATCTTAGCCGGAACCATTTTAATCTTGAAGTTCTGAGCCTGCTCCCTTGGAATGCAGGCAATACTATCGACAACAATAGCAGTATCTGTCATAACCCGTCTTCTTTCACTGGCACATGTGATGAATGATACATCGGATAACGATGCATCGGATAACGATGCTATCCTACATTGCATGGCGGACTTTGTCAATAGGAGTAAAAGTCTAGCGGAAAGTTGTGGTGAAAATATCGATTCTGGATATTTTACATTTCGCTAAATTGTTGAAGAATACAGAATGCTATTCCTTCTAAGGTGGGCATGGGCAAAAAATCTGTAGGACGCACCGCTGTGCGCCCCTACGATTCGGATAAACGCTTCTTGAGGAAATCGATAATCTTCACCGGATAGGGGTCGGTCTCATAGAGCAGCGACAGATAGTAGCTCACCCAGTCGCCGAAATATACCAGGCTCATCATCTGTGCCAGCGCGCTCTTCCCTTTCGCCTCGATGGTCTCGTGGCTGACCTTCCTCTGGCTCAGCATCTCAGCGGTGAGCTTGTAGCGTAGCAATGTTCGAGGATGCAGGCGCGGGGAGCGGAGAAATACCACGAAGATGCTCTGAGCCAGCTCGGCGGGGAACTCATAGCCGACTACAGCGTTGTGGTTCAACTCGGGTAGTATCTCATAGTAAGCCCAGGCTTTGCTGTTCTCGTTTATCTGCGTCTTCCAGCGCTGTGCTGCTGTGGAGACAAAGCCAGCCCCGTAGACGACCGCCAGATGGCGGTGCAGCTTCTTTGCCAGTTGCTTGGCGGGGTTGGACTTCAAGGGACTGCTCTCATCTATCGAGTCCTGCATACTTTTCAGGACTCTTCCCATCTCGGCAACATCTTTCGACTTGTTGCTCACAACACCGAGCTTCTGACAAATACTGAGCACGGGGATGAAGCTGTGAGCCAGAGCAGCGCGAGGCGGCGACTTGTAGTCGACGGTGAATATGGGGATATCGTTCTGTGCCGCTGTTTTCTTGAGCTTGCCGCCGGTGGTGATGACAAGCTTCTTAGCCGGCGTCTGTAGCGCTTGACCAAATGCTGAAAGGGTCTCTTCAGTCATGCCGGAATAGCTCGAAGCAATAAGCAGGGTCTTATTATCAACGAAGGCGGGCATTGTGTAATCCCGGGACACGGTTATGGGCGTCTTGCTCTCCAGAGATGCCAGGCTGCTCAGAAGGTCGCCTCCGATGGCGGAGCCGCCCATACCCAGAATAACGACCTTGTTCACTCTGGAGTAGTTCGCGGGCAGTTTGAAGTCCAGAGCCTGCTGCCATGCCTTGAGGCACTGTTGGGGCAGCTCACGGATACGTTCCCGCATGCCCGAGGGGTCGAGTTTCTTATGAAGCTTGGGGTCATCTAGATTTATCATGTCAACCCCCTTTGGGCACACGGTAGTGCGCCCCTACAAGTTAAACGTCTGCCAGTTCTTTGCCCGCCTTGAGCAGCCTGTCCACATTTTGCATGGAGCTGGCTTCGGCGTATATGCGCAGCACAGGCTCCGTACCGGACAGGCGGATGAGCAGCCAGCTTCCATCGCTGAGCCTAAAGCGCCAGCCATCGGCTGTGTCGATGCTTGCCACCTTTATATTGACAATCTTGTCCGTCTTGAGCTGATTCAGACGCTGGACTACCGCATCCCGTTTCTCGGCGGGGAAGTGGAAATCGAGTCGGTTGTAGTGATGAGTGCCCACCTTGCTGTAAAGATAATCGATTAGCTGGGACGGTTTCTTGCCTGTCTTAACCATGAAATCCAGTATGAATAGACCCGAGAGTAAACCATCGCGCTCGGGGATATGGCCGCGAAAGCCGAATCCGCCGCTCTCCTCGCCTCCGATAAGGGCGTTCTCCGCCATCATTTTAGGGCCGAGGTATTTGAAGCCGACTCCGGTTTCGAATACCGGAACGGAATAAAGCTTGCCCAGCTTGTAAATCATGTCGGTGGTGGTCACGGACTTGACCAGGGCACCGCGTTCCTTGCGTATCTCCAGCAGATAGAGAGCGAGCAGGGCGAATACCTGAAGCTGTGTGACAAAAACGCCTTTTTCATCCACGATGCCGATTCTGTCGGAATCGCCGTCCGTAGCCAAACCGACATCGGCTTTTATCTCGGGAATCATTTTAGAGAGCCTGGTCAGATGCTGGGCGATAGGCTCGGGTTGAATCCCGGGGAACAGCGGATTGCGTTCGGCATTTATCTCGACGATTTCGTTGCTGCCTCCGGAGAGGAGCACTTTGAAATAACCGGCACCGGCTCCGTACATAGAGTCAACCGCTATTTTCAAACCGGCACGGCGTAACCGTTCGAGGTCGACGAGTTCTGCTATATGCTTCAGATAAACAGGTTGAGGGTCGTAATACTCGATGAGTCCTTTCTTTATGCCGTCTGCCAGAGGCATGCGCTTAATTGTGGCGCTGCTCAGTACTTTCTGGATGCGTTTTTCCAGCTCGGCGGTCACCTCCGGGGAGGCGCTGCCGGCGTACTCCGGTTTGTACTTGAACCCGTTCCAGATACCGGGATTATGGCTGGCGGTTATGATAACGGCACCTGCTGCTTTCTTAACCACAATGGCGTAGCTGATGACAGGAGTGGGGGCTGCTCTGGGATTGAGGTATGCCTTTATCCCGTTGGCGGCAACTACCTCAGCCACGGCAGCAGCGAAATCTTCTGAGGCAAATCTGGTATCGTAGCCAATAATCAAGCCCTGCGAGGCTGTTTTTCTCTCGATTAGGTATTCCGCCACTCCCTGAGCGCAGGCACGAACGTTGTCGAAGGTGAAGTCCTCGCCGATTACGGCCCTCCAGCCGTCGGTGCCGAATTTGATTGTCTGTGGCATAACCGAACCCCTTAGAATGAAATGGAATTATCTCCGATGGTCTTTCCCGGCCAGACCTTTATGCCGTGTTCCAGCTTGTTGCCGCTGCCGATAACCAGATTGTCGCCTATTATCGAGCCGTCGATAACCCAGGTGTTATCTCCGATTACGCTGTTACTACAAACGACGCTGTTTCTTATCGTGACATTTCTACCCAGTTTCACGTTCTCCCAGAGTATAGCTTCGTCTACAGCGGAGTCCTGTCCTATTATGCAGCCTTTCCCGAGGACGGAGGGTCCCGAAATCTGTGCATTCTGCTCTATCGCGCAATTTCTGCCCATAACTACAGGCCCAATCAGCTTTGCTGAGGGGTGAATATCGCAGCCTTCCTCAACCCAGACATCATCTGCTACGGACTTGCCCGGGAAGCGGGATATAGCCTTGCCCATGA
>VGNW01000228.1 GCA_016865955.1 Chloroflexota bacterium
ATTATGATGGGGCCCAGTCCTATATCGAACCGCTTCTTCAGCCAGATTTCGACCGGCTCTTCCCCGCTGGATTTTCCGCCGCTTTCTCGGGAGATACATCCGATGACCTTGCCGTCCAGGGTGGTATATTGCGAAACCCCTTCTGATATGAATATGGTCGTCACCTTTCTGCCTATCTTGGGGAAATATCTCTCGCTTTCAGCCTCATCGAATATCCTGACCACCGCCGGTCTGGCTTCAGCCCGCAGTATCTTCCGTACGACATCGACAGCCGCCTCAACAGACGGAAAAACGAACGACTGCTTGATTGTCTGTTCGGGCAGCGGATGTACTGACAGGGTTGCCTTCGTGACAATGCCGAGCGTGCCTTCGCCACCCAGGAACAGGTCTTTCAGCGAAGGGCCGACCGACCTCCGGGGAACAGGTTTGATGTTCAGCAGGCTGCCGTCAGGCAGCACAACCTCCATGCCCAGCACCATATCCTCGATTTTCCCGTATTTGGTGGAGAACTGTCCTGCTGCCCGCGTGGAAATCCAGCCTCCCAAGGTAGAGCAAAAAAGCGACTGCGGTATATTGCCCGCTGAGTATCCCCGGTGATTAAGCTCAAGCTCCAGATTTGCGCCCATTATCCCCGCTTCGGACTCAGCCACCAGCGAGGTTTCATCTACATTGATGAACTTGCTCATCCTCTGTAGGTTCAATACGATGCTTCTGTTAAGAGGAATTGCGCCGCCGAGCACGCCCGAGCCGCCGCCGAAGGGCGTAACCGGTATTTTATATTCGTTGGCGCATCTAATTATTTTCTGAATTTCCCCGCTGGTTTTCGGAGAGACGACTGCGGAGGCAAGCGAGGGCAGTTTGCCCTGCTGGGAGAGTAACACGCCGTACAGCCAGTAGTCGAGACTGTACGAAATAAGGTCGCACTCCCTCTGCGAGAAATGCTCATCCCCCACAATCCGCCTTACTTTCCTGACGAACTCCGGGGGCAAAGCGCCCTTCTGAGACATGTAGGTCTTGATTTTCATTGTGAAGCAACCGACTGCAATTTAATCACAGGCTGAGCAACCTTGTCCGCATATCCCGGACTGCAATATGATTCTGAAGATATAACGCCCCGATAGGATAGCATTTCGTTTGCATTTTATCAAACCTTTCTTACCTTTAACAACAAAAGTAGGGATTGCCTTACCGATAGAGTATTTGACTCTGCGAGTCTATAGGACTAAAATCTACATAATACGCCTCTGCTTTTTATGAAGGTTCAGATGAAGGGTTACATAGAAATAGACCGGGAATTCTGCAAAGGCTGCCAGATGTGCATAGCGTTCTGCCCCAAGAACGCTATTTCAACTTCCGATAAGCTCAATGCCAACGGCTATCAGGTGGTCTCTTTCAACGGTAACGGCGAATGCACAGGCTGCGCCGTTTGTGCGCTGGTCTGCCCCGAAGCAGCGATAGAGGTCTACCGTGACTAAGATTCTTATGACAGGCAATGCCGCAGTCGGAGATGCAGCCATCAGGGCTGGCTGCCAGTGCTATTTCGGCTATCCCATCACTCCGCAGAACGAGCTGACCGAATATATGGCTACCCATCTGAGCCGGAGAAAGGGATGCTCCTTCATTCAGGCGGAGAGTGAGATTTCAGCCATCAATATGGTCTATGGAGCCAGCCTGGCAGGCGTCAGGACTATGACCTCCTCGTCCAGCCCGGGCATCAGCCTGAAGCAAGAGGGCATTTCGTATCTGGCTGCCTGTGAACTCCCTGCCGTGATTGTAAATATGTCCAGAGGCGGACCGGGGCTGGGGAGCATATCGGCAGCCCAGTCCGACTATTTTCAGGCTACCCGCGGCGGCGGACACGGGGATTACCGTACTATTGTCCTTGCCCCATCGTCGGTTCAGGAACTGGTTGACCTCACGCACCGCGCCTTCGATTTATCCGATAAGTACCGCATACCTGTAATCATCCTTGGAGACGGCATGCTGGGACAGATGATGGAGCCGGTGGAGTTCAAGCATGAAGCCCCCAAGGAGCTGCCTGTCAGGAGCAATGCTCTGAGAGGAGCCAAAGGGCGGCCCAGCAGATATGTCAAGACGTTCACCTCCAAACCGACCGAACTGGAGGAGATTAACTGGAGCCTGTTCCGAAGATACCAGCTAATCAAGAAAGAAGAGACTACATTCGAAGCCCTTATGGCTGACGATGCCGAGTTGCTGGTGGTCGCCTTCGGCATTGCGGCTCGTATCGCCAAAGGAGCAGTCAACCGCGCCAGGTCGAACGGCATGAAAATCGGGATGCTGAGACCTATCACCCTGTGGCCGTTCCCTTCTCACAAACTCGAAGAGCTGGCAAAGAAGACCAGGCACTACCTCGTCTTCGAGATGAACATGGGGCAGATGCTGGAGGACGTGCAACTGGCGCTGGGCGGCAAAGGAGATGTCTCTTTTTACGGCAGGCCGGGCGGCGTAATTCCCACGCCCAGCGAGGTTTACCGCGTAATCTCACGTCTTTACTACCGTAAAGCTTAGGAAAACAGATGAAGAAGGTTTACAGCAGACCGAAATATTTGAAGAAGGTCCATTTTCACTACTGCCCCGGTTGCGGACACTCCATTATCCACAGGCTTCTCATGGAAGTGGTGGAGGAGCTTAACATTCACGACAGAGCTATCGGCATCCCGCCTCCGGGCTGCTCTGTATTCGCCTACTATTATCTCGACGTGGATATGGCAGAATCGGCTCATGGCAGAGGAGCCGCTGTAGCTACCGGCTTGAAAAGGGCGTATCCTGAAGCTGTGGTTTTCACCTATCAGGGCGATGGCGATCTGGCTGCCATCGGCACAGGTGAGACCATTCATGCCGCCAACAGAGGTGAAAGAATAACCGCTATCTTTATCAACAACGCCGTCTACGGCATGACCGGCGGGCAGATGGCTCCCACCACGCTCTTAAATCAGAAGACGACCACCACGCCTTACGGCAGGGATACGAAGCTCGAAGGATACCCCATCAGAATCAGTGAGATGCTGGCGCTGACTAAGGGTGCGGTTTACATCGAACGCACTGCTGTGAACTCGCCTGCCAATATCAGGAAAACCAAAAAGGCAATACGCAAGGCATTTCAGACCCAGCTCGACGACCTCGGTTTCTCGCTGGTTGAGATTCTGTCCCCGTGTCCGACCAACTGGAGGATGACCTCTCTGGAAGCCTGGCAGTGGATTGACAAGGAGATGACCAAGGAGTTCCCGCTCGGCGTGATAAAGGATGCAACCGGAGCAAAGGATGCTGATTAAGACGGTCTTCGCAGGTTTCGGAGGACAGGGCGTCATGTCCATGGGCTTGAGCCTGGCTCAGGCAGCGATGGAGGAGGGGAAATTCGTCACCTATCTGCCTTCATACGGTGCCGAGGTGCGGGGCGGCACTGCCAACTGCACGGTAGCCATATCGGACGAGGAGATTGCCTCGCCAGTTGCTTCATCACCGGAATTCGTCGTGGCGATGAATCAACCATCTCTGATAAGATTCCAGAATCAAATCCAATCGGGCGGCGTGTTGTTTATCAATTCATCTCTGGTAGAAATCGAAGTCTCAAGAGGGGATATCGATGTTATCAAGGTTCCGGCAAATAAGATAGCCGAGGAAATAGAGAGCCCGAGGTCCGCCAACATGGTAATGCTGGGAGCTTTTGTCAAAAAGAGCGGAGTGGTCTCCATCCCTACACTAATTGAAGGCATTAAGAGCACCCTGAAAAGCAAGACAAATTTGATCGCCATCAACAAAAAGGCATTGATGGCGGGCTACGACTTGCTGTAACCCAGATAGTCATATATTCAGGAGCAGCCAATGTGTATCAAACAGATATCG
>VGNW01000229.1 GCA_016865955.1 Chloroflexota bacterium
CTGGCTCTCGGGTGAGGAACTGCTCGGATTCTTCGACGTCAAAGGCATACTCGAAACCCTGTTCGACAGGCTGAGGATTAAAGCGAGCTTCGAGCCTGCCGAAGACCGGATTCTGCTTGCGGGCAAGACAGCGGAAATAATAATCGAAGGGCAAAGGGTCGGCGTTTTGGGAGAGGTTCACCCCAAAATAACTGCGCAATTCGACATCTCCGCGCAGCCGGTCATGCTTTTCGAAGCCGATTTGGAGAAACTACTGTCTTTCTCCAGAGCAGCGTATCGATACCAGCCCGCCTCCCGATTCCCCGGTAACAGCCGCGACATCGCCCTGATAGTGGACACAAGGATAGCTGCAAGCAAGATACAGGATGCTATCAAGGGCTTCCCGCTGGTGGAAGAAGTTACCGTATTCGATGTCTACAGCGGAGAGCAGGTCCCCGAGGGCAAGAAATCGCTGGCCTTCACCATCCGCTTTCAGTCGCGGGAGCGCACCCTCACCGACGAAGAGGTCAACGTAGCGCAGCAGAAAATCACCGAGCGCCTGCAGCGCGACTTCGGCGCTATACTGAGAAGTTAAACTCAAAACGCTATTACATTTTACGTAGGGGCACGGCATGCCGTGCCCCTACAATTTTCCCACAGGGCAAGTGCTCCAACCTGCCCACAGCAAAACCCTCTTGCCCTTTTCACATCTACGTTCACCTCGAATTATGTCCGTAGGGGCGGGTTGGGAAACCCGCCCCTACACTACAAGACTCGACTTATGTTAGAATAAACCAACTATGGAAGTAATACCTGCTATCGACCTGCGCAACGGCAAGTGCGTCCGCCTTTATCAGGGCGATTACGGCAAAGAGACGGTTTTCTCGGACAATCCCGTATCGATGGCACTGCGCTGGCAATCCGAAGGGGCGCAGAGGCTGCACTTAATCGACCTCGACGGCGCAGCCGAAGGCAAACCCTGCAATCTCGACGCCATCGAGAAGATAATCGCCGCTGTCAAAATACCGGTTCAGGTCGGCGGCGGCATACGCACTATGAAAACCATAGAGCAGTTGCTCTCGATTGGCGTGGGCCGCACCATACTGGGCACCGTGGCTGTGGAGAAGCCTGAACTGGTGAAGAAAGCCTGCAAAAAATACGGCGAGCAAATCATCGTCAGCATAGACGCCAAAGACCGCCGGGTAGCCACCCGGGGCTGGCTGGAGAAATCGCAGGTCACGGCGAGCGAGTTGGCAACACGAATGATTGCTCTGGGAGTGAGACGGCTTATCTACACCGACATCAGCCGCGATGGCACGCTCACCAGCCCCAATTTCGCAGCGGTCAAAGAGCTGCTTGCACAGGTGAATGTGCCTGTTATCGCAGCCGGCGGTATAAGCTCCATCGAGCACCTGACCATGCTCTCGGAGCTCGGCGCAGAAGGAGCTATCGTAGGCAAAGCAATCTACACCGGCGATATCAAATTGAAAGAGGCACTGAAGACTATCAAAAAGCTAAAATCAAAGTAACTAAGGGAGTGCAGAGGGGCACAGCCCCTTTGCCGGGGGATTGGGGGTATCCCCCAATCCTTTAAAGTCCCCCAAGACTGGGGGATTTAGGGGGTTGAAATGGTCAAATTCGATGAGAAGGGTTTAATTCCCGCCATAGCTCAGGACGCCAAGACCGGCGAGGTGCTCATGGTAGCCTACATGAACAAGGAGTCCCTGGAGAAAACCCTCGCCACAGGACAGGTATGGTTCTTCAGCAGAAGGCGCAAGGAACTGTGGCACAAGGGGGCAACCTCGGGCAACTACCTGAACGTGAAGAAGGTGTTCATAGACTGCGACGATGACACCATACTGCTACAGGTGGACGCCGCCGGTCCCGTCTGTCACACCGGTAACAGGAGTTGCTTCTACCGAGAGCTTGGTGGGCTCAGCGTCAAGGGCAAGGACACGCTGCAGCGCTGAGATAGCAACCTCAATCTGCCTGTCGTCGGGCTGTCGCGTAGTCATCACCTGAAGAGCGAGTCCCGGACTCAGCACGAAACGCACTACGCTATTGGTAACGTGATTCGCCCCGAATTTTATTATCTCGTAGCTTACTGCGGCTATCGCCGGAAGCAGCAGAATCCGCTCCATGTATCTGATCCACAACGGCGGACGTCCCAGAAAAGCGAAGGCGATGATGGCAATCACCATCACGATAAGAATGAAGTTCGTCCCGCAGCGCGAATGGGCAGTGCTGTACTTTCGCACATGCTCGACTTCTAACGTCTCGCCTGCTTCGTAGGCATTGATGGTCTTGTGCTCCGCACCGTGATAGGCGAACACGCGGCGAATATCAGGCATCAGAGAGATAACCCCGAGGTAAACCAGAAAGATGACAAGTCGAATAACGCCTTCGATGACATTGCTAACGACCGATGAGACATAGGGGTCAGCATAGCGAATGACGGTCAGCGGTATTATCATAAACAGCCCGATGGCGAGAAGGAAGCCGACTACAACACTGCCCCAGAGCCACCAGGGGCTTACCTGCTGCTCCTCTTCCAGCGATACCGAAGCCGAATAGAACAGCGCCTGTATCCCCAATACCAGTGTCTCTATCAGGACGATGATTCCGCGAACCAGAGGCACATTCCTGATTTTACCCGCGGACAATCCCTTAAGCTGTTTCTGGTCTACTACGATCTCTCCATTGGGACGGCGCACAGCGACCGCCAGGGCTTTCTGGCCGCGCATCATCACACCCTCGATTACCGCCTGCCCGCCGTAATGAAACTTCTGTGCCAAATTCCTCCTAAACAAAAGGGGCGTATCCTTCCAATTGAAGGACTCGCCCCCAATTTTTTTCCATCCGCTTCGAACTATTCCTTTTTCTCTTCTTCGGCTTTCTCTGTCTTGCGCTTGTACCTGCGCTTGAAGCGTTCCACCTGACCTGCGCTATCCACAAGCCTGCGCGTCCCGCCGCTGTAAAAAGGATGGCATTTATTACAAAGCTCGATTTTCAGTACCGGCTTGGTGGAACGAGTTGCAAAAGTATTGCCGCAGGCACAGATTACCTTGGCTTCTTTATAATCGGGATGAATCTTCGGCTTCATTAAGCGTTCGCTCCTTCGGCAGCATGGACGCTGACCTTTCGCCTCTCTTTGGTCGCCGGCTCGTACTTCACAATGCCATCGACAAGAGCGAACAGCGTATGGTCTCTACCCACGCCCACATTATCACCCTTGTGAATGCGCGTGCCGCGCTGTCGCACCAGAATCGTTCCCGCCTGTACGAATTGACCGTCGTAGCGTTTGACGCCCAGCATCTTGGGCTGGCTGTCCCGCCCCAGTCTTGTACTGCCGCCGCCCTTCTTATGTGCCATGTGTACTCAGTCTCCTTTTTTAGCCAACGACTATCTCTTTAATCGCCAGCTTGGTGAAGGGCTGGCGATGCCCCCTCTTCCTGCGATACCTCACCTTGGATTTGAACTTATATACAATCACCTTGTCCTTCTTGCCCGCGCCGACCACAGATGCAATAACCTTGGCTCCCGGTACAGTGGGCTTGCCCACAGTTACCTTATCGCCGTCAGCCACCATATAGACTTTATCCAGCTCAACGGTATCTCCCTCCACAGGCAGCTTCTCCACCTCGATGGTCTGCCCCGGAGAGACCTTATACTGCTTCCCGCCAGTCTCAATTACAGCGTAAATCTTCGTCCTCCCCAAAATAGCGTACCAAAACATAATACCAATTCCATATTAGACTGTCAAGCTAAATTCACGAGACCGTTTAGCAACTTGAGAAAAAATCCCTTAAAAAATGGGAGAGGGTATAGCGGACAATAGTTGAAGCTGTTATTGTTAAGGAAAGGAATACTGGAGGCTA
>VGNW01000230.1 GCA_016865955.1 Chloroflexota bacterium
ATCAAGCGCCTCGCCACGGAGACCGGCGCCGGACAGTGGGGCAGCGCCCTGTCTATGGCATGCCAGTTCTTCGGACTGGAGTGCAAGGTCTACATGGTGAAGGTCAGCTACGGCCAGAAGCCCTATCGCCGCATACTCATGGAGACCTTCGGCGCCAAGGTCGTGCCCAGCCCCAGCCCGGACACTCAGATAGGACGCAAGATTCTGGCAGAGGACCCCAATAATTCCGGCAGCCTGGGCATTGCCATCAGCGAAGCCTGCGAGGACGCCTTCAGCCGCGAGGACACCCATTACTCGCTGGGAAGCGTGGTCAACCATGTGCTGCTGCACCAGACGGTCATTGGTCTGGAAACCAAGAAACAGCTTGAAAAAATCGGCGTTTACCCTGATATGATTATAGGCTGCATCGGCGGCGGCTCGAACTTTGCCGGTATGTTTTTGCCCTTCGCTAAAGACAAGATTGAAAAGAAACATGCGAAGCTGCAAATCATAGCCGTCGAGCCTACAGCCTGCCCCAGCGTCACCAAAGGTGTGTACGCCTGGGACTTCGGCGATGTGGCGGGGATGGCGCCGATTTGCTTGATGCACACCCTGGGTCATTCCTTCGTGCCTCCGCCCGTTCATGCCGGCGGTCTGCGCTACCATGGCATGGCTCCCATAATCTGCCACCTGGTCAAGCTGGGATTCGTCGAAGCTCGCGCAGTCAACCAGATTGCCACCTTCCAGGCGGCGGTGCAGTTCGCCCGTGCCGAGGGAATCATACCCGCGCCCGAGCCGGCACACGCTATCAGAGTAGTCATCGACGAGGCGCTCAAGTGCAAACAGTCGGGCGAGAAGAAGAACATCCTGCTCGCTTTGAGCGGCCACGGTCACTTCGACCTGGGTGCTTACGAGAAATATCTCGCCGGCCAGCTCGAGGACTACGATTACCCCAAGGAGAAGGTAGAGGAAGCGCTGAAGCAACTGCCCAAAGTGCCAGCCTAAGCGCTCTTCCCGCATAGAAACATTACGGGGCGTCCTTCCGCGGAAGGACGCCCCTGCTTATTTTGACAAGGGGCTTAAGACACTTGTCGCTAGTGTCCCATAAATAGTTACACGATTGTGCCGTTGCGCTGAAATGGCAAACGGTGTTAATATTATCGTTGGTTTGGAGTTATCTCATATGGCATCACAAGGAGAGACCGATATCATGAAATTAGTCGAAGAGATGCTGGACGGAGGGGAAAGGTCGCTTTCACGTCTCATCTCCATGGTGGAGATGGACACGCCCGATGTCCCTCAGATAATGAAGAAAATTCAGCCCCGGACAGGGAAAGCCTACACTATCGGCGTTACCGGACCGCCGGGTAGCGGCAAAAGCACCCTCGTTGACAGACTGACCGCCGTAGCCAGACGTAAAGGGTTATCGGTGGGCATAATAGCCGTCGACCCCACCAGCCCCTTCTCAGGCGGGGCAGTGCTTGGAGACCGCATCCGCATGCAGCAGCACTATCTCGATGAAAAGGTATTCATCCGCAGCATGGCTACCCGCGGCTGTCTGGGCGGATTGCCCCGCGCCGCTCAGGGAGTGATAAAGCTGCTGGATGCCTTCGGCAAAGACTTAATCATTGTAGAGACTGTCGGAGTGGGACAGACCGAGTTGCAGGTCATGAAAACCGTTGACACCACAGTAGTAGTTTTATTCCCCGGGGGCGGTGACGCCATCCAGACCATGAAGGCAGGTTTGATGGAGATTGCCAATATCTTCGTGGTCAACAAAGCCGATAGGCCCGGTGCAGACCAGCTTGTCGCCGAGCTTGAAGCAATGCTATCGCTGAACCCCAAGAACCCGCACTGGCAGGTGCCGATTATGACCACACAGGCAGTTAACAATATCGGCATCGAAGAGCTTTATCAGGAGATTGAAAGGCATCGCAGCATGCTTGAGTCCACAGGGCAGCTCTCCGTACAGCGCCAGAAGCAGCGCCGGGAGGAGCTGATAAAAGCCATTGAGCAGGAGGTCAGCGACCGCCTTGCCAGGCTTATGGAAAATGATGAGAATCTGATAGCGCTTTCGGAAAAGGTGGCAAAAGGCGAGACCGATCCCTATTCCGCCGCCCGCGACATATTGAGCAACAGAAAAATGCTCAGAGGCTGGTTCGCCAGGCTGGAAAGCGAAGGCGAGGGAGGCACCGGGAAATAGCAGTGCCATGTCAACAGCAGAAGAAGAACTCCGTTTACAATACCGGTTTTGCGAGAAGTATCCCGTAAAACCCAGCCCCCGATACGGACACGGGAAGCCGCCTCATCAGACCCTCTTCGAGATAATCAACAGGTACAGGCTGTCATACAAACGCACGCTGGAGAGCTTCCTTAAATTCCGAGAGTATTTTCAGGACATAGTTATTGATACGCCCATCGAGTGTCTGGAGCCCTGTTGGTTCAACTACTGGCTGTCGGCGTTCGACTCGGTATCACTCTACTCGATGCTCTCCTTGCATAACCCCAAGAGATACACAGAGATAGGCTCGGGCTGGTCCACCAAATTCGCCCGTCGCGCCATATTCGACCAGGGGCTGCAGACAAAGATTGCGTCCATCGACCCCTATCCTCGTTCCGAAATAGATATACTCTGCGATACGGTTATCCGCAAGCCTCTCGAAGAAATAGATTTGAGCCTCTTCGACGAACTGGAGTCGGGAGACATCCTCTTCGTGGACGGGTCGCACCACTGCTGCATGAACTCGGATGTAACCGTAGTATTTCTGGATATCCTGCCCCGTTTGAAACCGGGGGTGCTGGTGCAGTTCCACGACATCTACCTGCCCTACGACTACCCCGAGGAATTCGGCAGCTATTATTCCGAACAGTATCTACTGGCAGCCTGCATCCTGTCAGACAGCAACAAATTCGATATCGTACTCCCCAACGCCTTCATCACCCATGACGCTGAACTGAGCGGCGTACTAGCCCCGCTCTGGACGGAAATACAGGCTCAAGAGTTCCACAAAGGGCTGTCGTTCTGGCTTCGGACGAAGTAGTTCGAATGTAGCAGTATCGTTATAACACTGGATACTTATGTGTTATCGAGATTGTGGAAAACGGCGTATAAAAAGGAGGACAGGTTACTAAGATAACCTCTTTGGTTACGGCATTCATGCCGTTGAACAACGAAAATACATATATTAAAATGCCTTGCTTTAGCAATTGTACTGTGAGGACTCTCTTGATAAAATACATCCCAAATAAGACGGTATCAAAATAGGCGGAGGTTGAATATGAAACAAGAAGTGCGAAACCCTTTTGAGAGAGGTCCCTTTGTACAGATAGCTGCTTTCTGTGAGCGTGTACTCCATGAGGCTGACGGCGTGCTGTCTCTTATCCGCATTGTTGATGTAGTTACACATGTAGAAAAACGCCCAGATGCCCCAGATGAGATGCCAGAAGTACGGTATCCACTAACACTGGTCATAATGTTGAAATCAGGCACAGCAAGAGGTCGCCACGAGGTTATCGTAACGCCCCAGCAACCATCAGGGGAGAAACTAGCACCACTATCCATGTCGGTAATAATGGAGGGTGAAAACAAGGCGGCCAATTTACTTAGTCGAGTTGATATACCGTTTAAACAAGAAGGGCTCTATTGGTTTAATGTATACTTCGATAAAGACTTAATCACGAGTGTACCACTTGAGTTGAGGTACACTAGGATGGTGACTGGGCAGGCCAGTCAAAAATCATGATTCTTGGCAAAGGCGTAGATGATGATGTCTCGTTATCGCTTATCCTTGGTGGATAAACACTCAATATGGCTGGCATGTCCGCGAAGTGTCTAGATAATAGAGTGCGAACAGAGCGTTCGGACCTAATC
>VGNW01000231.1 GCA_016865955.1 Chloroflexota bacterium
CCTCTGTGTACCTCTTGCGTGCCATTTCTCTCGAGCCCTCCTTTGATACATATTTTAGCGGAGAACTCTAATTCTCTGTGGCACTATTTACGGGGGAAACGTCAAGCGCCAATATGATAAATCACTCGAACTTTTTAGATTGCTTGCAGAATGCCGACCAAACGACCCATCTATCTGGGCATACATCGGTCGTTGTCATGGTCGGAGGGGTCAATGGCAAGATAGTGATAGTGCTTTCAAGAAGGCTATCGAGGTCGCATCGGCTACGAATCAACCCACGTGGTGGATTCATAGAGACTGGGGGCATATTCGTGCAAGATTTGGTTTCTATCCTGCTGCACAGAGACATCTCGATAATGCCAAGGCTTCAGGTGGACGTAACGATCCCTCGTGCATAGCTGCTGATGCATATGTGAAATGGAGAACTGACCAGCGCGAGATAGCTAAACGTGAGTTTGAGTTTCTTATCACTCATTATGGAAATCACGGATATACGTTAAAAACTTATTCAATGCTGCTTGATGAGATTGGTAATACTGAACGGGCTAAAGAATTGCGGCGACAACTTCGAGTCGTTGAAAGCGAGATGAATGTTCCGTTGCCTTACGACATCGAAGTGGAAAGCGACGCGGACGAGTAATACAGGTTGCGAATACTGAGAGGTGAGTAAGAAATCCACTTTTTTGACTCTAACTCTCAGGCTGGCCTCAGCTTGAAATCAAAGAAGCCTGCTGAAAATCACAAGATACATTAGCTTTGGCAAGTCTATCGAAGAAATGGTCGAGGTGAATCTTTTTCGCGCCTGTCCGTTGAGGCGTAGGCGGCTACAATCTTGAGAACTTATTCAACCTTTGCAACCTTGTGGTACAGGATATAGATATCTTCTTGGTCAAAATTTCTCATACACCACTCTCTAAATTTCTTGAAGAACTTTATTGCATTCCTCGTAGGTTCACCACCTTCAACATCAACATAGACGAGATAGATATAGTCAATGTAGACCACATTCTTGCTATCGGTATAGAAACCCATGAAATCGGGCTCACCGATGTACGAAGATGTTGTATAAGCACCGAATTTCCGACGCAGCTTTTTAAACGCTTGTTCAATCACTGATAAGGGAATAGATTTACCATTATTGTCCAAGGTGGGAAGGTGGATGAGGAAACGCGTCTTAAAGGGAATTTTGTGATTAGCCATTTTCTATGGATTTCAAATAGGTGCAACTACGCCCTTTTCCTGTAATCGGTGCCGAATATCCCTTCGCGCCTCGCTGGTTAGAGGATAAGTCCACATAACTCGAAAATGAGAAGAATCCAGTTTCTTTAAAGCCTGTGGCCTAATGGCATAATACATGTCTGAAAGCAGTGCTAATATATCCCCAGACCCAACAAGCTTTTCATATGTCTTCTCAAAATCCTTCTTATTCAATAAAGGCAAGATGGCTATATAGCTTTCGTTTGTATATTTGTACATGTCGCGTCTTGGTACCGTCATCGTTTTCCTCCGAAGCGGGATTATACAACACATCTGCAAAGATGTGCAAATAATACGTTCACTGAGAGCCATTCATGTTGAGCACTATCGAACCATGAATGGCTCCTACCTACCCATTATGACCTATTACAGTCCCATGTGGCGGGAGAGGCGTTCCAGGTGGTAATCGGGGTCGCCGAAGGCGATTTCCGCTGCCTTGGCGCGGCGATAGTAAAGCTGTATGTCATAGTCCTGCGTGATGCCGATGCCTCCGTGTATCTGGATGCCCTCGACACACGCTTTGCGATATGCCTCGCTGACCCATGCTTTCGCTATGGAGATATCCTTCTGGCAGGGCATGCCTTCGCTCAGCTTCCATGCCGTAAAATAGCTGAAGTCCCGCGCACCGGCTACATCGACTACCGTGTTAGCCATTTTGGTCTGCAAAGCCTGGAAACTGCCTATGGCGCGCCCGAACTGGAACCTTTCCTTGGCATAGGCGACCGCCATGTCCAGCGCCTGCTGAGTGCCGCCGGTCATCCAGGGGCATAGCATGAACGCCCCGAGGTCGATGATTCCCTCCACGACCTGCCAGCCTTTGTCGAGCTTGCCCAGAATGTTAGCCTTGGGCACGCGTACGTTCTTGAGCACGACCTCGCATTTCTTGTCTCCGGTGAAGGTCTTGAGCAGGCTGCGGCTTACGCCCGGGCTCTTGGCATCCACTATGAATACGGTGATGCCTGCCTGCTTGTCTCTGCCTGACGTTGTCCTTGCGGCGACTATCAGGTAGTCGGCGACATGGCCATAGGTGACGAACAGCTTGGTGCCGTTGATAACGAAGTCCTTGCCTTCGGCTACGGCTTTAGCCTTAATCCCCGATGCGTCGTAGGCAGCATCCGATTCGGCGATTGCCAGCGCCACGATGGCTTTGCCTGCGGCTATCCTGGGCAGATATTGTTTCTTCTGAGCCTCGCTGCCCCATTTGAGGAGTGCCAGCCCGCCGACCACTGTGGAAAGGAAGGGACCGGGCACCAGCGCCTTGCCCATCTCTTCGAGCAGGGTGGTCAGCTCGATGTAGCTAAGCCCGCCTCCGCCGTACTGTTCGGGAAAGACCAAGCCTATCCAGCCTAAATCCGCCATCTTCCGCCACAGGTCGGGCGAATAGCCCTTCTCGTCCTGCTCCATCTCCCGCACCAGTTTCTTGGTGCATTCCTTGGACAGGAAATCGAAAGCCGATTTCTTCAACATCTCCTGCTGTTCGCTGAGGGCGAAATCCATTATTGCCTCCTTAAGGTTAGCCGACCCCGACCTTCAATCCGTAGGCTTCGAGGTCGGCTTTAATCTGCGCTATTTCTTCTTTGGTATGCGGCTTCAGGTCGCCAAGTTTGTATTCCATGCCCAGTCTTTGATATTTAATCTTGCCCAGCGAGTGATAGGGCAACAGGTCAACTTTGTTCAGCCCCAGGCTTTTCATAAACCCGGCAAGGGCTTTTATGTTATCGGGCGTATCGTTGTGCCCGGGTATCAGGGGCACTCTAATTATCATCTCCTTGCCCAGACTGACAATCAGGCGGGCGTTGTCCAGAATGAGGCGGTTGTCCACGCCGGCGTACTCTTTATGCTTCTCCGCGTCCATGTGCTTGATGTCGTAGAGCACCAGATCGGTATATTCCAGCATCCTTTTCAGTACTTCGGGCTTAACCAGACCGGAGGTATCCAGACAGGTGTGCAAACCCGACTCTTTGCTGCTCTTGAGCAGGTGCCAGAGGAAGTCGGGCTGATGCGTAGGCTCGCCGCCGGAGAAAGTAACTCCGCCGCCCGAGTTCTGATAGAACAGGGTGTCTTTCTTGACCTCTTCCAGTACCTCGGCGACGGTCATCAGCTTGCCGCTGATCTCTCTGGCTTTGTTGGGGCATGCCTCCACGCACTTGCCGCACGCTTTGCAGATAGCGCGGTCGATTATTATAACCCCATCCGGGCTTATCAGGGTTGCTTTGTTGGGGCATGCCTCCACGCAGCGATAGCACCGGGTGCACAGATTTTCAAAGTAGAAAAGCTGCGGGGCTGCGCTGATGGACTCGGGGTTGGCGCACCACAGGCAGCGCAGCGGGCAGCCCTTGAGGAAGACGGTGGTCCTGATGCCGGGGCCATCGCGGATGGCGAATCTCTCGATATTGAAAACGCAACCGACAATGTCGGTGTTCCTGCTACCTTCGGGCTTACTCAAAGGTGAACCTTTCAAATTTACCATGACTAATGTAGTTTAGTAAGCGGCAAAGGGGCTTTGCCCCTCTGCACACCCCAGTCGCTATCCTCTGGGCAGGCCTAATGTTCT
>VGNW01000232.1 GCA_016865955.1 Chloroflexota bacterium
AAACCTTTTTCTTGTGAGCGCCTTCGATCTCTTTCTTTAAATCGGCAACGTGTTCGATAGAGACGATGCTTCCCCTGAGCCCCTTCTGTTCCAGCGCATCGCAGACTGCTCCCGTTATTTGTGCAGCATCCATATTCCCGTGCCTCTGCCTTTCATTTATCCGGGCTGAGTCAGGGCAATAACAACACCCTGAACCACATGGTGCATATTCCTTGAGGGTCAAGCTGGGGTTTCCCCACAAGCATAAGGTCAGGTTCCGCATCAACCAGACTGGGGAAATCCGCGCACTCGCCTTCGACAGCCACCTCAATTATATCTTCGGTTAGCTGACTAACCTCGTAGATAATCAAGCCATTATCAACAGCAAGCTGGCTTATTCTTGTCGCAATCGCTGCCCAATCAATAGCTTCAGGAGTAGCAAGAACAGGGGACGGTTCTGAAGCGGGTGTAGGCTCTACCTCATCGCCATTGTTACAAGCCATTGTCGTAATAACAAAGCCTAAGGCAAGTAGTAATGTTAGCAGAACTATCGAGTTTCTCATAATTACCTCGAATACATGATGATTATAACAACTAAATCGCCCCACTGTAAAAATTGCACTGTTCTCCACGCAAATGAATAAATTTACTCATGGTTGATTACTCATGGTTGATGTGTTTGACTACTATCTCTATAGATGCTACTATGCCCTATGTTTTAACCGAATGAGTAAACAATTACTTCGCTCGCCCTGTATGTTACAGGCTGAACAGTAATGAACACCTCACGTTCTCGCTTACACTACGCCTGGATTGTGCTCGCTATCGGAACGTTAGTCGTTTTCGGGTCGCTGGGACTTGCGCGCTTCGGTTATACAATGGTGCTTCCTCCTATGCAGGAGGGTCTGGAGCTTGATAATACACAGACAGGAGCGTTGGCAACTGCCAATCTTGCAGGTTACCTAGTTCTGGCTTTAATAGGCGGTGCAGTAGCGGCACGCTACGGGCCAAGGATAGTTATAGCTGCGGGGCTTGCCCTGGCCGGCGTAGCCATGCTATTTACCGGTCTGGCAAATGGATTTCATACCGCAGCAGCCTGGCGTACGCTGACAGGTGTTGGCAGCGGGGCAAGCAACGTTCCGGTGATGGGACTGCTGGCGTCGTGGTTTGCCGTCCGGCGTCGCGGACTGGCTTCAGGTATAGCAGTCGCAGGTTCAGCACTGGCGCTCATCTTTGTGGGAGCGCTTGTTCCTCGCATTCTGGGCATCTATGATGAAAACGGATGGCGGGTATGCTGGTATATATTCGGCGGCATTACTCTGCTGCTTGCTGTCGCCGCATACTTTTTTCTGCGCAATCGCCCATCTGAACTGGGGTTGAAGCCATTTGGCGTTGATAGCAGCTATTCGACGCCGGTAGCAGAGGAGGGTAAACTCCAGTGGGGCCGTATCTACCGTTCGGGAGCCGTATGGCATCTGGGGCTGGTGTACGCTGCCTTCGGATTCTCTTACATCATCTACATCACATTTTTTACAAAACATCTTATTGCTGAAGGCGGATATACCCAGGGAACAGCTGGCAATCTATTCATGACCATGGGCTGGGTCAGCCTGGTATGTGGATTGCTCTGGGGTACGGTCTCAGACGTGATTGGCAGAAAGCGAGCCCTAATCATCGTATATATAATCCACACTATTTCGTTCAGTCTGTTCGCATTATGGCCTGCCACACCCGGTTTCACACTCTCCGCAATTCTATTCGGCTTATCGGCATGGAGCATTCCGGCGATCATGGCTGCCGCTTGCGGTGATGTGCTGGGACCCAGATTGGCCCCGGCTGCATTGGGATTTATTACTCTAATTTTCGGTATCGGACAGGCTATAGCGCCAAGCGTTGCCGGTGCCATAGCAGATACTACCGGATCGTTCTTTGCAGCCTATTTGCTTGCCGCAGGTGTAGCCTTTCTGGGCGCTCTGGGCGCTCTTCTACTTCGTCCTGCTTCCACGATGCCCGCTAGTCATTCTGTCGGTGATAAATGACATGCCAGACATCGCTGATTCAGGGATTTGAAACACGGTAGATGTCTTACTGCTTATCGCAAAGCACTCTGGGCAAATCCGTGTCCGTAGTGATAACCCCTTCGATAAGCAGTTCGGCAATCTCGTCATCGGAGAGACCTAGAATCTCTTTATAGACGTATTCGTTGTCTTCGCCGAGACACGGGGCTGCTTTCGTGATTGAGCAGGGAGTCTTCGAGAGTCGATAGGCAGGAGACTGGTAAGCATGAACTCCGATTTCCTTGTGCTCCAGGAACCGGAAGTGCTGCCTGTGTTTTAGTTGTGGGTCATTGAAGAGGTCTTCCGCAGTCTGCACCATCCCGGCGGGCACTCCTGCCTTTTGCAGCCTGGTCATGACATCTTCCGCTGTATAGTTACAACTCCATTCCCCTATCCGCTTTTCCAGATCGTCTTCGTTTTCTTTTCTGCTGCTCGAAGTGGCAAATCCGGCGTCCTTGCTCCAATCTGGATCTCCCATGACTTCACAGAGCTTTCGCCATTCATCATCGTTGGATATAGCGATGGCAATCCAGCGGTCTGCCTGGCAGGTAGGGAAGACTCCGTGGGGAGACATATGAGGGTCTCTGTTGCCCATGCGGCAGGCGATTCGTTTGTTCACAGTGTAATCGAGCACCGCAGGGGCAAGGAAATTAACTCCGACTTCAACCTGTGACTGGTCTAAATAAACACTCTTGCCGGTCTTGCGTCTGTGCAGAAGCGCGGCGATAAGGGCTGTAATCAGATAGTAAGGAGATATGAAATCGCTGTAGTTGTTGAAAAGAGGAAGCGGGTCTCTATCAGGCCAGCCGTTTATGTGACCGTATCCAGCGTATGAGACACCGATGAACCCGTAGCCTTTGATTCTGTTATAGGGCCCCTGTTGTCCCATCTGACAAGTGCTGTAGTAGATGATGTCAGGTTTTATTTTTTTACAGCTCTCATAGTCCAGCCCCCACTTAGCCATAGCACCTACCGACATGCTGTCAGCAACTATATCAGCCCAGCCGATTAATTTCCTAGCGATTTCCTGCCCTTTAGCCATGTTCAAATCCAGGCTTATGCCATATTTGTTTACGTTATATGCCGCGGAAAAGGCGCTTCTGTTAATGCCGGTGACGCCGTCCTTAAACGGGCCTGCCGTCCTGGTAGTCTCAGGGTAACGATGACACTCAACACGAACTACCGTCGCTCCATAATAAGCCAGCTCCCTGGCTATTTGCGGCCCTGCTCCCACCCATGAAAAATCTGCAACTTTCAATCCCTCGAAAATCTGCTCAACCACTTTCTCCTCCTCTTCTGCACCTACAAAACTCAGATGACGCCGCGCTTCTTGAGGGCAACCAGTTCTTTCTTCGAGAAACCTAATTCGCCACTGTAGATTTCCTCGTTATGCTCGCCGACAAGTGGCGAACGCCTCTGTATTTTATAGGGGTGTCCGCTGATTTTGATGGGATAGCCGGGGTAGGTTACCGTTGTTCCCAGTTCTGGATGCTCCACGTTTTCCCAGAATCCCCGCGCTGCAAGCTGTGGACTTTCTACTACATCTTTCACGGTCGTGATAGGTGAAAGCAGGATACCCTTTTCCAGGGCTGCCTCAAAAAGCTCAGCCTTGGTTTTAGTCTTGATGAACTCATATATATTATCCGTGAGCCGCGTAAGCTCCTCCTGGCTGATTGTGGCTGCGTCTATGGTCTGCCAGGGATAGTCTTTAAGCTCCAGAGCCATACCCTCATTATTAGCCATCTCCACCAGCGCTTTCGAGGAAGCT